>NZ_JBHVIV010000041.1:0-74800 GCF_042799475.1 Kitasatospora sp. NPDC057692
CCGCTCCAGCGCCTTCGCCAGCACCGCCGACGTCCCCAGCACGTCCGACCCGTGGATACCGTCGTCGTTCACGTGCACGGCCCTGTCCGCACCCATCGACAGCGCCTTGCGCAACGCGTCCTTCGCGTCGTCCGGCCCCACCGTCAGCACCGTCACCTCGGAGCCCTCATTGGCCTCCGCGATCCGCAGCGCCTGCTCCACGCCGTACTCGTCCAGCTCCGACAGAAGGCCGTCCACGCCCTCCCGGTCGGTGGTGTGATCGTCCGAGAAACGACGGTCACCCGTCGCATCCGGCACGTACTTCACACAGACAACGATCCTCAAGCTCATGAGCGGTTCTCCTGGTACGGGTGCACTGGTCGGATGCACTGGTCCACGGCCTCGTCCGCGCCGAGGGTACTGAGTGCCAGATCGGCCCTTGACCGCATCCGGCCCGTCGACACTCCTCGACAGCCTCCGAGGCTCTCCGACGACAATACGGCACTCAGTACCCCTCGTAAAGGAACTCAGTACCCTTTCCGGGCTTCGGGCCGGGCCGAGTCCACCAGAATGTCCATGCACACAGACGCAGGTGCCGACCCGGCGCCGGGTCGGCACCTGAAAAGGGGGAAGGGCATGACATCGGCTGAGGTGCTGGTGATCGTGCACACGACGGTCTACGGCCAGCGGCTGCGCGACGCCCATGCCCTGCTCGACGCCGACCCGAGGATCCGGGTTCGCTTCACTGTGGCGCCCCACACCTTCAACCAGGGCGCGGCGGCCCATGTCCGGCGGCTCGGCGGTACGGTGCTGCCGTGGCCGGAGGCCGTCCGACGGAGGTTCGACCTGGTGCTGGCCGCCGGTTCGCACGGGCTGGAGCGGGTCCACGGCCCGACGGTCCGGCTGCCGCACGGGGTCGGACACATCAAGCTGTCGCCGACAGGGGTCGGGGCCGGGCGAACCGTCGCCGGGCTCGGCCCCGAGTACGTCGTCTGGAACGGCCGCCTGGTGCCCGTCGCCTACGCGCTCGCGCACCAGGACGACCGCACCGAGCTCGTCCGCGGCTGCCCCGAGGCGCTCTCGATCGCCGAGGTCGTCGGCGACGCCGACCACGACCGGATCGCCGCCGCCCTCCCCGCCCGCGAGCGGTACCGCGCCGCCCTGGGCCTGCTGCCCGGCGACCGGCTGGTGCTGCTCTGCTCCACCTGGGGCAGCGGTTCGCTGTTCAGCCGGCTCGACGCCGTACTGCCGCGGCTGGCCGCCGAGCTGCCCCGGCGGGGCCACCGCGCAGCGTTGCTGGTCCATCCCAACGTGTCCGCCGTACACGGCCCTCGGACGGTCCGCGCGCGGGCGACGGCCGCCGCGCGCGGAGTGGTCAGCGTCCTCGGGCCCCAGAAGGACTGGCGCCCACTGCTGGTCGCCGCCGACTTCGTCATCGGCGACCACGGCTCGGTCACTCTCTACGGCACCATGACCGGCGCGCCGATCCTGCTCGCCGCACACCCGAGCCGGGGGATCAACCCGCGCTCTCCTGGAGCCCAACTCGCCCGCACCGCGCCGGTGCTCAGCCCGTCCCGACCCCTCACCGCCCAGCTCGCCCACGCCGCCGAGCACTACCGCCGGGACGGCTACGCGGCGATCGCGGCCCGGATCAGCTCCGAGCCGGGCCGGTTCGACCTCCGGATGCGACGGCTGCTCTACCGCGTCCTCGGCCTGGGCGAACCCGCCCACCCGGCTGTGCCGCCGGCCCTTCCGCTTCCCGCACCGCTGTGGCCCGCGGCCGCCGACGGCGGGGCGGGCGCGCCGAGGGCCGCAGCAACGCGTGCGGTGTCGGGGGCGGCCAGCGACGTGTAGAGCGCGAGGGACTCCCGCCAGCGGGCAGCCGCCTCCGGTAGGTCGCCGCGAGCGTGGGCGAGGTCCCCGATCAGTTCGAGGACGCGGGCCTCCCAGCGCCTCGCCAGGCTCTCACGGAACACCGCAAGCGCGTCCGCATAGCAGCGGCGGGCCTCCTCGTGGGCGCCGAGGACAGCGTGTGCCTGGCCGAGGAAGGCGAGCGCGCGGGCGGCCTCGTACGCGGACGGGACGGCGGCAAGCTCCCGATGGGCGCCGGTGATGACCGGGACGGCCTCGGCGGCGCGGCCCTCCGCCAGCAGGACACCACCGAGGGCGAGCCGGGCCAGCGCCGCACCCCGTCGGTAGCCGCGGGACTCACGGAGGTCGGCCGTCCTGCGCAGGCAGTCCGCCGCCCGGGCGAGCCGCCCCGCCGCCTGATGGGTCAGGCCGAGGCCGTAGAGGGCGTCGGCCTCGACGAAAGCGTCACCGGACGCGCGGGCCAGGTGGAGCGCCTCGGTGTACCACTCGGCGGCCTCCTCTCCCCGGCCGGCGTTGCGCAGACCGGCTCCGCCGGAGGTGAGCATCCGCAGCTCACCATCGCGGTGACCGGCCGACCGGGCGGCGGTCAGGCCGATCCGGTGTGCCTCGACCCACAGCCGGGCAGGGCGCAGCCGCAGGAAGAGCGGCCACATCGCGTCGACCAGTTGCCAGGCGGTGGCGGCCCGGCCGGTGGCGGCGGCCCAGCGAACGACCTCGGCGAGCCGCTCGGTCTCGGCGCCAAGCCAGCCGACCGCCGCCGCTTCGTCGGCGAAGTCCTCGGCCTCGGGCGGCAGTCCGAGGCCGTAGTCGCGGCGCAGGGTGCGGTGGCTCGGGATCAGCAGGGCCTCCGCCGCCGTGGCAGTGGCCAGGTACCGGTCGAGGACGCGTTCGACGGCGGCCCGCCCCGGGGGCCGGTCGCGGATCTCGTCGGCACGCGCCCGGGCGTGCAGTTTCACCAGTCCGTGGAAGCGAAAGCCGTCCGCCGCCTCCTCCAGCAGGTGAAGGTCGATCAGCTGGTCGAGCAACCGGTCGGCCTCGGCCCGTTCCAGGTCGCCGAGCACGCGAACAACGTCCGCGGTGAAGACCGGGAACGGCAGGAGTCCGAGCAGCCGGTACAGCCGGGCACCGCCCGCACCCAGCGCGGCGACGGAAGCGTCCAATGCGCGCCCTACGCCCTCTCCTCCGACATCGAGTGCGGCGAGCCGCCCCGCATCATCGCCGATCGCCTCGGCGGTGGCGGCGAGCGGCTGCGCGGGCCGGGCGGTGAGCCGGGCCGCGGCCAGGCAGACCGCCAGCGGGAGACGGCCGCAGCGCTCCACCACCAGTGCGGCGGCGACCGGTTCACGCTTCACCCGCTCAGCCCCGACCCGCTGGGCGAGCAACCTCACCGAGGCTTCGCCCGAGAGGACGTCGACCGGCCGCAGCACTGCGCCGTCCATCCCGAGTCCGGTGAGCCGACGGCGACTGGTGACCACCACCACCGCATGCTCCGAACCGGGCAGCAGCGGGCGGACCTGGGCGGCGGTGCAGGCGTTGTCGAGCAGGACGGCAATCCGGCGTTCGGCCGCGAGCGAGCGCCATAGCGCGGCGCCCTCCGCGAGGGCACCCGGGACCTGCGCGACACCGAAGGCACGCAGGAAGCCCGCGAGCACCCCGGCAGGATCCGCAGGCCTGCCAGTCACGTGGGCGCCCAGGTCGGCGAAGAGCTGACCGTCCGGGAAGCGGTCGGAGTGGCGGCGCAGCCACCGGACGCCGAGGGCGGTCTTCCCCACTCCCGCGGGCCCGGTGAGCACCACGGTCACGTCGGCGGTCCCGTCCGCGTCGTCCAACTCGTCGTCCAGGTGGGCGAGATCCTCGTCCCGCCCGACCAGCCGACGCGGCGCGGAGGGGAGTTGGCGGGGCACCGGAAGCGGAAAACCGGGAGGCGGCGCGGCGGAACGGCTGTGGACGGTCAGGCCGTGGATCTCCCCGGCTTGGACGACCGCGCCGGAGACCTCTGTGTCGGCAACGGAGTTACGCATCGTGAGGCGCGGCTCCCACCGATCCGACTCCACTGGCTCCCCCTGTCCGCAAGGCGATGGACGAACGATGGACGGAGGCGCCCTCGGAAGCCGTCAAATTCGTCGAAGAACCACAGATATCACGCCTCGTGACGCTGGGTCAGTCAAAAGCCTCCACTGTGTCCCGATAGGGCCGGTGCGGTCCGCGCGGGTGGGACGGGGTCAGGGGGCGGTGAGGGGGACGGCCGCCTCGGGGGTGAGGACGCGGGCGGTGAAGGTCTCGGTCAGGTAGAGGTTGACGGTGTCGGGGGTGTGGGAGAGGTAGCCGACGCTGACGTCCTGGCCGAGGTGGAGCTCGAAGTCGCCGCCGCGGGTGGAGAGGAGGAGGGCGCCGTCGATGGCGGGAGCCCAGATGAGTTCGCCGTCGAGGAGGCGGGCGATGTGGCTGGCGACGGGGTAGCCGTGGTCGGAGGTCTCGTTGACGGCGGTGTAGGTGTCGGCGCCGAGGAGGAGGGCGTAGGGGCCGCCGACGCCGGCCAGGCGGAGGGTGGTGAGGGCGCGGCTGACGGCCTCGGGGTACTCGCGGACGTCCGCAGGGAGGGGGACGGCGGGGTTGGTGGCGGCGGCGCGGATGCCCTCGATGGCGGCGGCCGGGTAGCCGTCGAAGACGGCGCGGTCCTCGGTGAGGGCGAGGGTGCGGGCGGCGTCCTTGACGGGCTGCCAGTCGGAGTCCCGCGAGCCGCGTTCGACGTCGTCCACGGCGGACCGGTCGACCGCGAAGGGCACCCGGAGTTCGACCAGTGGACGCACCTCGCGGGCGTGCGCCTCGACGCCCGGGCCGGGCGGGTCGATGGCGGTGAGGTGACCGGTGCCGACGGCCGCGAGGGCGGGGCCGTCGGGGCCGCTCAGGTCGACGACGCGGCGTCCGGCGAGGTGGAGCGTGAAGGTCTGCCGGGCCTCCTCCTCGATCTCCGCCCAGGCCGCGGCGGAGACGGGGGCGAGTTCGCGGTGCAGGTTGTTCATGGCGCGGGGGTGCCTTTCAGGCTGCCGATGGCGAGGGATCCGTCCAAGGAGGCGGAGGCGGGAGTGGGAGCGGGAGTGGGAGTGGCGACCGAGGCGGGGACGCGGGCGGAGGCGGCGGCCGGCGCGGGCGGCGGGTCGTCCAGGAAGTCGGCGGTCGGGACGTGGAACAGGGTGCCGGTGGCCGCGGTCGAGAAGTCGAGCAGGCGGTCGTGGGCGCCGGGCGGGCGGCCTACGAACATGTTCTCCAGCATCTCCTCGGTCACCGCCGGCGTGCGCGAGTAGCCGATGAAGTACGTCCCGAACTCCCCGCCCCCGGCGAAGGAGCCGAACGCCATGTTGAACCGCATGATCTGCCGTTCCTCGCCGTCCGGGCCGGTGATGTTGGTCAGCGCGACGTGCGAGTCGGCGGGCTTGACGTCGTCGGCGAGCTCGATGTCGGTGAGCTTGGTGCGGCCGACGGCGCGTTCCTGCGCCTCGACGGGGAGGCGGTTCCAGGCGTCCAGGTCGTGCAGGTACTTCTGGACGATCACGTAGCTGCCGCCGGCGAACTCCGGGTCCTCGGCGCCGATCAGGACGGCCGCGGCCGCCGCCCCGCCCTCGGGGTTCTCGGTGCCGTCGACGAAGCCGAGCAGGTCGCGGTCGTCGAAGTAGCGGAAGCCGTGCACGGCGTCGACCACGGTGGCGGCCCCGGCGAGACGGTTGGTGAGCTGGCCGGCGAGTTCGAAGCAGAGGTCCATCCGGGCGGCCCTCAGGTGGAACAGCAGGTCGCCGGGGGTGGCCGGGGCGCGGTGGCGGGCGCCGGCGACCTCCCGGAAGGGGTGCAGCCCGGCCGGGCGGGGACCGTCGAAGAGCCGGTCCCAGGCGTCCGAGCCGATGCCGGTGACACAGGTCAGACCGGCGTCGGGGGCCCGGAAGCCGACCGCGCGGCGCAGGCCCGCCAGATCGGGCAGCAGGGAGCGGACGGCGGGCTCGCCGCCGGGGTCGATGGTGAGGACGAGGAAGATCGCGGCGGTAGTGAGCGGGGTGAGGACGGGCTGCGGCATCGGCGGACTCCGGTCTCCGGGGTCTGATCATCCGTACGATTACACCCCGGAACGGACATTTCGGCACGGTCGGCAGGCCGGGGAGGGGCAGGCGGCGGCCCCTCACCGGGGGGAGCCGGCGAGGGGCCTGACGGGACGGTCGGGACGGTCGGGACGGTCGAGGCGGGAGGGGTCGGGACCGGGCGGTCAGGTGGCCGCGGCGCGGCGGCGCAGGCCGGACGCCGTGACCAGGGCGCCGAGGGCGACCGCCGCGACCGGGACCGCCAGGGCGGCCCGGAAGCCGTCCGGTCCGGAGCCCCCGGAGCCGGTGGCGGCCAGGTGGACGGCGGTGACCGCGGAGAGGCCGAGCGCCGCGCCGAACTGGAAGGCGGTGTTGAGCAGCCCGGCGGCCAGCCCCTGCTCCTCCTCGGCGACGCCGTCGGTGGCGGCGATGGTCAGCGGCCCGTAGGCGAGGGCGAAGGCCAGACCGGTGAGGATCATCGTCGGGAACATCATCGGGTAGCTCCAGTCCGGGCCCACCGGCAGGAACAGCGCGTAGGACAGCACCGCCAGGCAGAAGCCCCCGAGAATCACCCGGACGGTGCCGAACCGCTCCACCAGCCGGGGCGTGAGGGTCGGCGCGAGCACCGCGTCCACGCCGACGGCGAGCAGCGCGAGGCCGGTCTGCAGCGGGGTCCAGCCGCGCAGGTCCTGCAGGTAGAGGGTGACGGTGAACTGGAAGCCGAAGAAGGAGCCGGCGAACAGCAGCGCGCCGAGGTTGGCGCGCAGCAGCGGGCCGGAGCGCAGCAGGCCGAGGCGGACCAGCGGGGCGGCGGAGCGCCGCTCGATCACGCCGAAGGCGGCCAGCAGGGCGAGGCCGCCGGCCAGTTCGGCGAGGGTCCGGCCGGCGGCGGCGTCCGGTTCGCCGATCCGCACCACCGCGTGGACCAGCAGCAGCATGGCGCCGGTGGCGGTGGCGGCGCCGGCCAGGTCGAAGCGCTCACCGGGGCGGCGGGCGGGTGCCTGGTCGCGCGGGAGCAGCGGCAGGGCGGCGAGCAGCAGGCCGCCGGCGAGCAGCACCGGGGCGAAGAAGACCCAGCGCCAGCTGATCGCGGTGAGCAGGCCGCCGGCCACCAGGCCGAGTGAGAAGCCGGCGGCCGCGGTGCCCGCGTAGAGGAGCAGCGCGCCGTTGCGGCGCGGGCCCTCGGCGAAGGCGGTGGTGATGATCGCCAGGCCGGCGGGGGTCATGAAGGCGGCGGCGAGGCCGGTGGCGAAGCGGGCCAGGACGAGCACCCAGGGGGTGTCGGCGAGGCCGCCGAGGCCGGAGAAGAGGACGAAGACGGTGAGCCAGAGCAGGAACATCCGGCGGCGGCCGAGCAGGTCGGCGGTGCGGCCGCCGAGCAGCATGAACCCGCCGTAGCCGAGGACGTAGGCGCTGATCACCCAGCTGAGCGCGCCGGTGTCCATGCCGAGGTCGGCGCGGATCGAGGGGAGCGCCACGTTGAGCATCGCGACGTCGACGCCCTCCAGGAAGATCGCGCCGCACAGGACCAGGAGAACGGCGGCCTCGCGCCCGGTGAGGCGGGCGGAGGGCGGCGGTGGCGGGGCGACGGGGGTGCGGGCGGGCGTACCGGTTTCGGGCACGGCGGAGGAGGCGGACACGGTGGTCTCCTGGGAGTGCGCGGGGAGGCGGGGACACCGGACGGGGCGGTTCCCCTTCGTCCGGTCGGTTCCCTCTTGTAACCACCGCTCATCCTGAGGCAGCATCAGGAGCCATGGAAGAAGGCACTGTGAAGTCACCGACGCACTGCGGGGATACCGGGGACGACTACGACGTGTTCCAGTGGGACACCCGGGAGGACTGCGAGGTCCGGCAGATCCTCGACCGGATCGCCGACAAGTGGTCGCTGCTGGTGATCGCCCTGTTGGACCGCGGCTCGCTGCGCTTCACCGAGCTGCGCCGGGAGATCGACGGCGTCAGCCAGCGGATGCTGACCGTCACGCTGCGCCAGCTGGAGCGGGACGGCCTGGTCGAGCGCACGGTGCACCCGGTGGTGCCGCCCCGGGTGGACTACGCTCTGACGCCGCTCGGGCGGACGCTGCACGAGACCGTCCGCTCGCTGGTCGCCTGGACGGAGGCGCACCAGCGCGAGATCGCGGAGGCCCGCGCCGCGTACGACGCCCGGACGGGCTGAGCGCACCGGAAGGGGCGGACCCGGTTTCCCGGGTCCGCCCCTTCCGGTGCGAGTGCGCCGCCGCCGTCAGACCCGCAGGGCCGCCAGCTGCTCGGCGAACGGGACCACCGTCTCCGCCTCGTCCGCGGACCCGCTGCCCGCCGCCGGACCGCTGGGGGCCCGGCCGGCGAGCAGCCCGGCGAGTTCGCGGGCGGCCCGGTCGATCCGGCCCGGGAGACCGTCGGTGAGCCGGTCGCCGGTGCTGCCCCAGTCGTCGGTGGCCGCGTAGACCGAGGTCGGGACGACCACCGAGCGCAGGTAGCTGAACAGCGGCCGGACGGCGTGCTCCAGCGCCAGCGAGTGGCGCGGCGTGCCGCCGGTGGCGGCGATCAGCACCGGCTTGCCGGTGAGCACGTCGGGGTCGAGCACGTCGAAGAACGACTTGAACAGCCCGCTGTAGGAGGCGGCGAAGATCGGCGTCACCGTGATCAGGCCGTCGGCCCGGGTCACCGCGTCGATCGCCTCGCGCAGCGCGCCGCCGGGGAAGCCGGTGACGAAGTTGTGCGCGATGTCGGTGGCGAGGTCGCGCAGCTCGACCACCGTCACGTCCACCTCGCGCCCGTCGAGGGCGAGCCGGCGGACGGTCGCCTCGGTCAGCCGGTCCGCGAGCAGGCGCGTCGAGGACGGCTTGCTCAGGCCCGCACTGATCACGACGAGTCGGTACGCGGTCACTTGGTCGCCTCCGTGTTCTCCTCGGTGTTCTGCTGCTGCTCCCGCCGGGCGCGGTCGGCCGCGACCAGCGAGGCGTGGGTCGGCGCGTCCGGCACGTCGGCCGGGCGGCCCTTGGCGAACTCCTCGCGCAGCACCGGCACGACCTCCTCGCCGAGCAGGTCCAGCTGCTCCAGCACGGTCTTCAGCGGCAGGCCGGCGTGGTCCATCAGGAACAGCTGGCGCTGGTAGTCGCCGAAGGTCTCGCGGAAGGCCAGGGTCTTCTCGATGACCTCCTGCGGGCTGCCGACGGTGAGCGGGGTCTCCGCGGTGAACTCCTCCAGCGACGGCCCGTGTCCGTACACCGGCGCGTTGTCGAAGTAGGGGCGGAACTCGCGCACCGCGTCCTGGGAGTTCTTGCGCATGAACACCTGGCCGCCGAGGCCGACGATGGCCTGCTCGGGGGTGCCGTGCCCGTAGTGGGCGAAGCGCTCGCGGTAGAGGTTGATCAGCTTCTTGAAGTGCTCCTTGGGCCAGAAGATGTTGTTCGCGAAGAAGCCGTCACCGTAGTAGGCGGCCTGCTCGGCGATCTCCGGGCTGCGGATCGAGCCGTGCCAGACGAACGGCGGGACGTCGTCGAGCGGGCGCGGGGTGGCCGTGAAGGACTGCAGCGGGGTGCGGAAGCGGCCCGACCAGTCGACCACGTCCTCGCGCCACAGCTGGTGCAGCAGCGCGTAGTTCTCGATCGCCAGCGGGATGCCCTGGCGGATGTCCTTGCCGAACCACGGGTAGACCGGGCCGGTGTTGCCGCGGCCCATCATGAGGTCCACCCGGCCGTCGGCGAGGTGCTGGAGCACCGCGTAGTCCTCGGCGATCTTCACCGGGTCGTTGGTGGTGATCAGCGTGGTCGAGGTGGAGAGGATGATGCGCTCGGTCTGCGCGGCGATGTAGCCGAGCAGGGTGGTCGGCGAGGACGGCACGAACGGCGGGTTGTGGTGCTCGCCGGTCGCGAAGACGTCCAGGCCGACCTCCTCCGCCTTGCGCGCGATGGCGACGGTCGCCTTGATCCGCTCGTGCTCGGTCGGGGTGCGGCCGGTCGTCGGGTCGGGGGTGACATCGCCGACGGTGAAGATTCCGAACTGCATGTTGCTCACCACACTCCAGGTTGAATCCCGCAGGTGAAACCTGGTTCAGGATCCGATCGTCAAAGTTTCAACCACTTTAGCATCCACCACCCGGGTGTTATTCCCCTCCGCGCCCGGACGCTGTTCCGAGGCCGCACTACCGCCCGGAACCGCGCGCCGGGCGCGCAGGGCGTCCGGCAGCAGGGTCAGCAGGCCCGCGGCGGCCAGCGCGACCCCCAGCCAGAGGGCGGCACGCAGGCCCCAGGCGTCGATGGCGAGCCCACCGAGCAGGGAGCTGAGGATGACGCCCAGCGTGATGAAGGAGTTGTGCACGGTGTTCACCAGCGGACGGGCGTTGCCGATCCGCTGGACCCGCGAGGCCATCGCCGGGTTCATGGTGACGCCGACCAGACCGACCCCGAGCAGCAGCCCGACCGCCGGCACCCGGAGCTGGGCGAAGAGTGCGAGGCCGGCCAGGAAGAGGGTGTTCAGCGCCAGGCCGACCGCGAGCACCGGCAGCGCGTACCGGTCGGCGAGCCGGCCGACCACGGTGTTGCCGATCACGGTCGCCGCACCGTAGGCGACGAGCAGCAGCGGGACGGAGCCCGCCGAGAAGCCGGTGATCCCGGTCAGGACCGGGTTGACGTAGCTGAACAGCGAGAAGGTCGCGCCGATGATCAGCGTGCTGGTGACGAAGGCCAGCCAGAGCCGCCCGTTGCGCAGGACGCCCAGCTCGGCGCGGAGCGAGCCGCCGCCTTCGGCGTGGTCGGCGTCCGGCACGCCGGCGACGGTGCCCGCCGCGACCAGCACGGTGAGGACGGAGATCGCCCAGAAGGCCGCCCGCCAGCCGAGGTGCTCGCCGATGACGGTGGCCAGTGGCAGGCCGAGCAGGGTGCCGAGCATCAGGCCGTTCATCAGCACCGCGATCGAGCGGCCGCGCAGCGCGGCGGGGGCCAGCTGGGCGCAGAGCGAGATCGAGATGCCGAAGAACGCCTGCGCGGCGATCCCGCCGACCACCCGGGCGGCCAGCATCACCGGGTAGCCGGAGGCGGTCGCGGCGAGCAGGTTGCCCACCAGGAAGAGCGCGAACAGCAGGAGAAGAGCGTGCTTCTGACGGATCCTCAGCAGCGCGACGGTGAGGAACGGGCCGCCGAAGGACATCGCGACGGAGAAGGCGGTGATCAGGTAGCCGATCTGCGGGACGGTCGCGTCGAGGCCCTCCGCCAGCTGCGGCATCAGCCCGGCGACGGCGAACTCACTGGTCACCATCGCGAAGATGCCGAGGGCGAGGACGTACACGGCACGTGGCATGGGAGCACTCCCCCGATAGTTTTGGATTGATCGGTTCAAAATTGGGGCAGGCGGGAGCGCCCGGCCGATCGACCGGCCGGGCGGACCGCCGCACCTCAGGGCGTGAGCGCGTCCACGGCGGTGGCGGCGATGGCCTCGACGGCGGCCCGGTCGGCCCCGCCCTTGGCGGCGACCCGCATCCCGGCGATCACCGCGTTCACGAAGCGGGCCAGCTCACCCGCGTCCCGGCGCCCGGCGATCTCCCCCGCGCGCTGCCCGGCCCCGATCGCGGTCCGCAGCGCGGCCAGCCGCACCTCCTGGTCCCGCGCCAGTACCGCGGCCGCCTCCGGGTCGCGCCCGGCCGGCTCGACGACGGTGTTCACGGTCAGGCAGCCGAGGCTGCGCCCCTGCGGACGGTTCTCGAACTCCCCGTCGACGACCCGCGCCAGCAGCAGCCGGATCCGCTCCAGCGGAGGCACGTCGAGGTCCTCCAGCAGGGCGACCTGCGGGACGGTCATCAGCGCGTTGTAGCGGTCCAGCGATCTGCGGAACAGCTCGCGCTTGCTGCTGAACGTGTTGTAGATGCTGCTCCGCCCGAGACCGGTCGCCTCACAGAGGTCCTGGGTGGAGGTGGCCTCGTAGCCGTTCGCCCAGAACGCGCGCATCGCCGCGTCCAGCGCCCGGTCCTCGTCGAAGGTGCGCGGTCTCGCCATGGCAGCACCGTAGCCCTTTTGGACCGACCGATACAATACCGCGCCGGGCCACTCCCCCCGCCCCGGACGGCGGACGGCGGGCGACAATGGGAGGAGCCGGAGAGCGGTCGGGCGGAGCACCCGAAGGGCGGCGAACGATGGCGGCGTACATCGCGGTGAGCGCGCTGAGCCACGAGGGCCTGGTGCGCGCGCGGAACGAGGACAGTCTCACCGTCGGGCCGTGGACGCTCTGCGCCACCGTCACCACCAACCCGCAGACCCTGCTCTTCCCGCTCGGCCCGCCCTGCGTGGTCGCGGTCGCCGACGGGCTCGGCGGCCACCCCGGCGGCGAGGTCGCCAGCGCGCTGGTCGCCCGGCGGCTGGCGGAGGACGGGCCCGCGCTCGACGGCGAGGAGAGCGTCCGGGACGCCCTCCAGACCTGCAACCGGGACGTGTACGCGGCCGCCGGTGGGGAGCCGGGGCTGGCCGCGATGGGCACCACGGTGGCGGGCCTGGTGGTGCTCGCGGACCGGGCCGTGGTCTTCAACGTCGGCGACAGCCGGGTCTACCGGATCGGCGACGGCACGCTGCGGCGGGTCAGCGTGGACGACAGCCCGCCGCTGCCGCCCGGGCGGCGCAGCACCGCGATGGTCACCCAGACCCTCGGCGGCTCGCTCGGGCTGACCTTCGTCGAGCCGCACGTCCGCAGCGCGCCGCTGGCCGTCGGCGACCGGTACCTGGTGTGCAGCGACGGGCTGACCGACCCGGTGCCGGAGGAGGAGCTGTCGGCGCTGCTCACCCGGCCGCCCGAGGAGGCCGAACGAGCCGACGGACGGGCCGCGTTCGCGCTCTGGAAGGCCGCGATCGAGGCCGGCGGGCCGGACAACATCTCGCTCGCCCTGGTGCGGATCGGGGAATGACGGGGAGGACCCCGGCGGTGGTCCGCCGGGGCCCTCGGTCAGTGCGGTCGGTTCACGACTCCTCGGTCAGTACTCGGCCTTGATGCTCGCGCCGGAGAAGCCCTGCTGGGCGTAGAGGCTCAGGAAGACGTAGCCGGCCGGCGGGTTGGCGATGGTCAGGGTCTCGGCGTTGTCGGCGTTGGCGGACTTGGCGGTGTAGGCGTTGGTGTACGCCCAGCCGCCGGCGTTGTAGTACAGGTCGCCGTTGCCGGTGCCGCCCGTGCTGGTGAGCTTCAGCTGGGTCACCCCGGCCGGGAGGTACAGGTAGAAGTGCGCGTAGTTGCCGGTGGTCGCCGCCACGTTGACGCGCCCGCAGTTCCTGTCCAGCTGGCGGGTGTCGGCGCCGGTGCACTCCGTCCGGGAGCCGACGGCGACGTCCTGCCGGGTGGTCGCGGTGGCGCCCTTGTCGTCGGTCACCGTGAGCGTGACGGTGTAGGTGCCGGCCTTGGCGTACGTCTTGGCCGGGTTGGCCGCGGTGTCGGTGGTGCCGTCGCCGAAGTCCCAGGCGCGGGAGGCGATGGTGCCGTCCTGGTCGGTGGAGCCGTCGGTGAAGGTCACCGCCAGACCGGAGACCGCGCTGGTGAAGGCCGCGGTGGGCGCCCGGTTGCCGGGCGGGTTGGTGTCGCCGCCACAGGCGCCGGCCGCGCAGGCGGTCAGCCAGCGGTCGAAGTCGGCGTCGTAGCGGGTGCCGATGGTGGTCTTGAGGATGGTGCGGGCGCCGTTCCAGTCGCCGGTGCGGTACTTGGCGAGCACGGCGTCCATGTCGGAGCGGTGCTGCTCCAGCATGTAGCGGACGGCCAGGTAGCCCCAGCGGTAGACGCGCTCCTGGTCGCCGTACGCGGTGTCGAAGAGGTCGGAGAGCCGGTAGGTGTGCAGGCCGGCGGCGGAGATCGCCGCGCTGTAGGCCTCCTTGCGGTACCCGTAGGAGACGTACTCGGCGAAGCCCTCGACCCACCAGACGGTCGGGGTGGTCATGCCGGCGTCGAAGTCGCCGTACATGTCGAACCGGCCGTCGAGGTAGTGGGTGTACTCGTGGTTGAGGTTCCAGATCTGGAAGTCGGGCGTCCAGTCGGCCCGGTAGGCGAGGAAGCGCGGCTGGTTGCCGGCCTCGTTGGGCTTGCCCTCCAGGTACATGCCGCCGTTGTTGGTGTCGATGCCGTAGATGCCGGCGGCGAACACGATGTAGTCGAAGCGGGTGTCGAAGACCACGACCTCGATGGTGGTGTTGCGGTCGTCGGCGACCGGGCCGCCGTCCTTGGCCACCGAGTGGAAGAAGGCGTCCTGGCCGTTGAGGCTGGTGCAGGTGGTGCCCAGCTGTCCGGCGTCCAGCTTCTGGGCGAGGACCCGGATGCTCGGGCTGCAGCTGTGGTCGACGGTCAGGACGGCCGACCTGAGCCGGGCGGAGGCGTCGCAGGTGCCGTAGGCGGAGCAGTTGCCGGCGTCGTAGGCGTCGGTCATCTCGGCCACGGCGGCCCACTGGTAGGCGGTGCGGCCGCTCGGCGAGGACCGGTCGGCCAGCCCCTTGAGCAGCGGGCGGACCTTGGGCTGGAGCGCGGGGTACTGCACGAAGCGGCCCAGCTCGCGGGTCGCGTTGTAGACCAGGAAGGTGTAGTCGCCGCCGAGCAGGGCGCCGTTGGCGACGGCGAAGGCGGAGAGCGCGTCGAGCACGCCCGGGTCTGCCTGCACCGCCTCGACGAAGCCCTTCGTCTGGTGGCCGCGCCACAGCACGGTGAACACGCTGTTGAGCGCGTTGCCCATGTTCACCGGGTTGTGGGTGGCGGCGTCGTAGGCGCCCAACAGGCGCTTGACCACCGGCAGGTAGCGGACGTTCTCCTGCGCGCTGTCGATCAGGGTGATCGCCTCGCCGAGCGTGCCCGCGTTGGCCGCGGAGACGTCACGGGAGTGCGCGCTGTTGAAGAAGGCGTCCAGCGCGCCGCGGATGGAGGTCTGCAGGGCGGTGCCGTAGGTGCCGACGTCGGACGCGTGGTACCACTGCACGTAGTAGCCGGCCCGCAGGAACAGCACCAGCTGGGCGGTGGAGGCGGAGTTGTCGCCCGGGTAGTTCGCGGCGTTGTCGCGCAGGGCGTCCGCCACCGTGACCATCTGGGACTCGCGGAAGGTTCCGTTCGCGTCCCCGCCGGTCAGCAGGAACAGGTCGTTGACGCAGCCGAGGTCGGCCGACTTGACGGCCTGCACCAGGGCGCCGCCGGTCTGCCTGAAGTCGGGGATGTTGCAGGGCTGTTCGGCGAGTGCCGTGGGGGCGCCCGCGCCGAAGGCCTTGGCCAGCTCGGCCTTCTGCTCCGACTTCCGCTCCGCCGGCGACAGGGTCTCGGTGCGCTCGGGGTTCGCGGTCGAGAACGGGGCGCGCTCACGGGCCGGCACCGGCTTCTTCGTGCCGTGCGTGTCCGGCGCGTCACCGACCGCGGGCTGCGGGGCCAGACCGGCCGGTGCGGCGGCGGGTGAGCCCGCGCCGGGCTGCGACGGGACCGGGGCGGGGGCGGCCTGGGCGCGCGGGGCGAACAGGCCGACCGCCACGAACATCGCGAGGATGAGCGTCAACAGCCTTGCGACATGGGGGTGTTGGTGCAAAGGACGTGCGGTTCTCACGTGGGGGCCTCCGGGCCTTCGTCGGCCGCGTGAGGGCGCGGCCGGTGGGGGTGGTGAGGACCGTTGCGAGGGCACCGCCGAGGCGGCGTCCGTCGACCATCGGTGGGGGGTGTGACATGTACAATGGCATACATCACATGCCCGAGGAAGGCCCAGAACCGACAACTGCCGCCTCCCCACAGGAACTTCACGGAACGGCCGCAGAACGGCGAAAGCCGCCGGTCGTGTGACCGGCGGCTTTCGCGAGCGGCCCGGACGGCCGCCACGGTGCGTCAGCTGCGGACGAGGAGCACCGCGCCCGCGGTGACCAGGCCGAGCACGACGGCGGCCGCGCCGTACGTCAGCCGGTGCTCGCGCACCACCGGCAGGTAGCGGTCCACCGCGTAGCGGCCGGGGCCGGTCAGCGCCAGCGCCGCCGCGGCGGCGATCAGCAGCAGCTCGTACTCGCTGCCGCCCTTCATCGCGAAGAAGTTGCCGCTCCACGTGACGGCGAGGGCGTTGAGCATGGTGCCCAGGATCGCGGCGGCAGCCAGCGGGGCCAGCAGGCCGACGACGAGCGCCAGTCCGCCGCCGGTCTCGGTGAGGCCGGCCACGACGGCCAGGGCCTTGGGCGCCGGGTAGCCCTTCGAGCCGAAGAACGCGCTGGTGCCGTCGAGCCCGCCGCCGCCGAACCAGCCGAAGAGCTTCTGGCTTCCGTGCGCGGCCATGGTCAGACCGAGGGCCACGCGCAGCAGCAGGAGGCCTGCGTCGTAGGCGTGCGGGGAGGTGGTCGCGGATCCGGGGATTCTTCCGTCCGCGACGGTGGTGTTGGTGGGGGCGGTCGTGCTCGGGCTGCCGCTCGGCATGCGCGTCTCCATCGAAAAAAGGGGGGTTCGTCGATACTGGCCCGGATTTGTTCAAATTCGAACCAGCGGGGTGATGTGACCGTACCTGGAAGTTTGAATTTGAACAACCAGCCGGACAGTAGATTTTGGCGTGATCGGGTCAGCAGCGGTGTGGACCGGCGTACGGAGGCGCGGGGCGGGGCAGGCTCAGGGCATGGCACATCGCAACGAACAGCAGCCGGCCGAGAGCAAGGGCACCCCGCACGCCGAGGCCCTCGCCGCCTTCACCGAACGGGTGCGGCTGATCACCCCCGGCCAGTGGGACGCGCCCACCCCCTGCACCGACTGGACCGTCCGCGAGCTGGTCAACCACCTCACCAGCGAGCAGCTCTGGGTACCCGAACTGCTGATGGGCGCCACCATCGGCGAGGTCGGCACCCGCTTCGACGGCGACGTCCTCGGCGACGACCCGGTCGGCGTCTGGACCGCCGCCGCGAACGCCGCGCGCGACGCCTTCGCCGTCCCCGGCGCCACCGAGCTCACCGTGCACCTCTCCTACGGCGACGTCTCCGGCCAGTACTACCTGGACCAGCTCACCTCCGACGCCATCGTGCACGCCTGGGACCTCGCCGAGGGCATCGACCGGCTCACCCGGCTGCCGGAGGTCCTGGTGGACTACGCGCTCGCCGAGTACGCCGGCTACGGCGACCTCGCGGGCACCGGGCTGTTCGACCCGCCGCTGCCGGTGCCGGACGACGCCTCCCCGCAGACCCGGATGCTCGCGCTCACCGGGCGACGGGACCGCCCCTGACCTGCGGCTTTCCCCGGGCCGCCGGGTTCTCCGCCGACTCCCCCGACGCCGTGCCCCTCGCCCCGCCCGCCCGCCCGCGGCTGCGCCGCCCGCGCGAGGGGCCCGGCGCCGGATACTGGAGGTAGCGGGGGTGGAGCCGCAGCAGACGGGAGAGGCGGGCGCGCCATGAGCCGCAGGCCGGACATCCTCGGCGAGTTCACCGCGGAGCACCGCGCGGTGGAGGAGCTGCTCGCCCGGATCGAGGCCGCTCCGGCGCTCCCCGGCGCGGCCGGACAGGACGGTGGGGCCGGGCACGACGGCGGAGCGGCCTCGGAGCAGCTGATCGGTCAGCTCACCGACCTGCTGTTCAGCCACTGCGCGGCCGAGGAGGAGCACCTGTTCCCGCTCGTCCAGCACGATGTGCCGGACGGCGGCGCGCTGGTGTTCCGGTGCATCCACGACCACCTCGCGATCGGCCAGTACCTCGCGGACCTGCAGACCCTTCCGCCCGGCGACCCGGCCGCGGACACCCTGCTGGGCGGACTGGCCGAGCTGCTGCGCCGCCACCTGGCGACCGAGGAGGAGCAGCTGTTCCCCGCCTCCCGCAAGGCCCTGCCGGCCGCCGCCCGGAACGCGCTCGGCGAACGGCTGCGGGCCGAGCGGGCGGAGATCGCCGAGGCAGGGCCGTGAGGCCGGGGGCCGGTCCGCGGCGATCAGGGCTTGGCGCTGATCACCGCGAACCGGCCGCCCTCCGGGTCCTGGAGCCGGGCCACCCGCCCGTACGGCGAGTCGAACGCCGGGCCGAGCGCGCTGCCGCCGAGCTCCGCCGCCCTGGCCACCGCCGCGTCGGTGTCCGGCACCGAGAACGACGCCTCCCAGTGCGGGGGCATCCCCGCCGCGCCGCCCGCCTGCTCCCTGGCGAGCGCGGCGACACTGTGCCCCTCGGCCCGCAGCACCACCCGGTCGTGCTCCCAGCGGACCTCGAACCGCTCCGGGTCCCGGCCGTCCCAGCGGAACACCTCGCCGTAGAAGAGCGCGGCCGCGAACGGATCCGGGGTGCGCAGCTCGATCCAGACCGGCGCTCCCATGAGGTCCAGCCGCCGGGCCCGGCCCAGCGGCCCCTCCCAGATGCCGAACACCGCGCCCGCCGGGTCCGCGGCGAAGGCCACCCGGCCCGCGTCGAAGGAGAGCGGCCCCACCGCGAGCGTCGCACCGCGCTCGCGGACCGCGTCGGCGGCGGCGTCCGCGCTCTCCGTGCCGAAGTAGCTGGTCCAGGCGACGGGCATGTCCCAGCCGCCGCTCGCCACCCCCAGTCCGGCCACCGCCTCCCCGCCGGTCACGGCGTGCACGTAGGGGCCGAAACGGTCCGGCCCCGGCTCGAACTCCCAGCCCAGCAGCGGCCCGTAGAAGGCCTTGGCGGCGTCGAGATCACGCGCCATCAGGCTCACCCAGCACGGGACGGCCGCCACGCAGCGTACCTCGGTCGTTGTCCCACCGCTGACCATCGCGACCACCTCCGAGACCCCGGCCGCCGGGCCCCTCCCGACTCCCACGGCCGTCCGGCCGCCCGGGCGAGTTCAGCCTAGGACGTACCGGGCGGTTCGGGGCGGATCAGCGCGCGGGCCGACGAAGGTGAGGGGCGTGCGCGAGCGGCTCCGCGCTCCGGCGGGTCGAGCGCGGGCGCACCTGTCGAAGCCGGGGCGGCCGGGGCGCGGGGCAGCCGGGGCGGACGGCACGCGGGGCGGCCAGCGCGCGGGGCGGCCGGGGCGGCCGGCCGTGGCCGCGGACCGGGGTGCCGTACTCGGCGGCGGCCCGGACGGCGGAGTCGGCGAACGGGTCCGGGAAGAACACCTGGGTACGGCCGCGGGCGGCGCAGAGGCGGCTCGGGCCCGGACTTCCCGTCGCACTCCTGGGCGGCCGGCCGGTACCGGGCGGTGACCGGGATCCGGTCGGCGCGGCCCCGGCGCGGCGCACGCCTCCCCGTACGTCGCGCCCGGGGCGGGCGGCCGACCGTCGTCGGGCAGCGGACCCGGGCGCTCGGCCTCGAACGCCCCGCGGACGGGCTGCGCGTCGACGCCGGGGCGCCGCTCCGGCGCCGAGGCGGTCCGGGACGTTGAGGAGCGCGGTGATCGCCTCGGGGGCGGGGACGCCAGGCCCCGCGGTCCGACAGCCCGTCACCCGGACGAACAGGCCGGGACGGCCGCCCGCAGCCGCCCGTCCGCGAGGGTGGCCACCGCATCCGCGAGGCCCGCGACGGCCGCCGGGTCGTGGGAGATGAACAGCAGCGCGAGGCCGGTGCGGTCCCGGCGGTCGGCGAGGTGGACGAGGATCGCCGACCGGGTCGCCGCGTCCAGCCCCGAGGTGATCTCGTCGCACACCAGAACCTTCGGGTGGGCGATCAACGCCCGCGCCAGTGCGGCTCGTTGTAGCTCGCCACCGGAGAGTCCGGCGGGTGGGCGGGACGCCTTCGCCGGGTCCAGGCCGAGCCCCGCGAGCAGGTCGCCCGCCTCCGCCGCGGCCGCCGGTGCGGCGAGGCCGCGCAGCCGGACCGCCGCCCGGGCCACCTGGTGCAGAACGGGGCGGTGCTCGGCGAACGCCGCCCGCGCGTCCTGGAACACGTACTGCACGGCCGCCAACTCCCGCCGCCCGCGCCGCCGGACGCTGCGCGGCAGCGGCACGCCGTCCAGTCGGACGGTGCCCTCGTGGCGAGGGTGCAGTCCGGCCAGACAGCGGCCCAGGGTGCTCTTGCCGCTGCCCGAGCGGCCGGTCAGGGCGAGGCACTCCCCCGGCCGGAGCGTCAGCCCGACGTCGTGCAGCACGACGGCGCCGCCGGGGTGGCGGGCGGTGAGGCCGGAGACTTCGAGGCGTGCCGGTCGGGGCGGTGTGCGCGGGGTGGCCGCGGTGGGCTGCGGTTCCGGCTGCGGTTGCGGCTGCGGTTGCGGCTGCGGTTGCGGGAGGACGTCGGCCGGCGGGCCGGTGCACACCGCGCGGCCGTCCGCCAGCAGCACCACCTCGTCGGCCAGCTCCCGGACCAGGTCGAGGTCGTGGCTGAGCAGGAGGAGACCGGTACCGCGCAGGGTCAGCCGGCCGAGCAGGGCGGCCAACCGGCGGGTGGTGACCGGGTCCTGGCCGGTGGTGGGCTCGTCGGCCACGATCACCGGGGCGCCGGTGAGCAACGCCTGGGCGAGCACCACGCGTTGCTGCTGGCCGCCGGAGAGCTGGTGCGGGAAGCGGCGCAGCACCCCGTCCACGTCCGCGAGTTCGGCCTCCCGCAGCGCATTCGCGACGGCCTCCGGGCCACCGCCGTGGACCCGGGCGAGGTCGTGCAGCAGCACACCCACCCGGCGGGCCGGGTTGAGCACGGCCCCCGGGTGCTGCGGCACGTAGCCGACCCGCGGGCCCGCCACGACCGTGCCCGACACCGCGGCACCCTCGGGGTACGCGCCCAGCAGGGCGAGCGCGGTCGTGGTCTTGCCGCTGCCCGACGGTCCGACCAGCGCCGTCACCCGGCCCGGCCGCACCCGCAACGACACCCCGTCCACCAGCACCCGCGCGCCGACCCGCACCCGCAGCCGGTCCACCGTCGCGAGGTCTCCGCCGGTCATGCCGCCGCCTTCCGTCCCGTGGTCGCGGAGCGGTACTGCGCCGCGTCGAACAGCAGGTTGGTGCCGGTGGACAGCGCAGCCACGAGCAGGGCGGGGACGACGACCGCCCACGGTTGCAGGAACAGCCCCGGCCGGTTGCGGTCGACCATCACCGCCCAGTCAGCGGCGTCCGGCTGCACCCCGACCCCGAGGAACGCCGCCGTCGCGACCAGGTACAGCGCGCCGATCAGGCGGGTCCCGGCGTCGGCGGCCAGGGTGCGCCGGATCGTCCGCGCGACCTGCCCGAACGCGATCCGCGCCCACGACTCGCCGTGCAGCCGCAACGCCTCGACCACCGGCCTGGACGCCGCCGCCACCGCCGCCGCGTGCACCACCCGGGCGGCGTCCGGTACCGCCGCCACGCCCACCAGAACGGCCAGCCCAACGGGCCCGGGCTCCAGCGCGGTGGCGACCAGCAGGACGAGAAGCAGGGCCGGGACGGCGATCAGGACGTCCAGCGGCCGCAGCAGCAGCTCTTCGAGCCACGCCCGCCCGGTCAGCGCGGCGGCCAGCGCGAGGGGCACGGCGATCAGGTGGGCGAGCACGGTCGCGGTGACCGCGACGAGCACCACCGACCTTCCGCCGAGCAGGACTTGGCGCCAGACGTCGCGCCCGGTGAAGTCCGTGCCGAGCCAGTGGCCGGCACCGCCCGCCGTGAAGGACACCCCGCGCGGCCCGGGCTCCCCCGCCACCAGCGGACCGAGCAGCGCGAGCAGCAGCGGCAGGACGATCAGCACCAGCCCGAGCCCGTACCGCCTCATGTCGCGCCCTTCCCGGAGCCCGGCCGCCGTCCGACCACGGCCACCGCCCGGCGGACCAGCCAGCGACAGCGGCGCACCACGACGCGGCCGACGCCGCACCCGAACGCGCCCCCGGGCGGCGGACCGACCGGGAGGGGGGCCCGGCCCGGATCGGCGCCGCCGGGGACCGGGCACCCCCGCACCGCCGACCTCCCGGCCGGGGTGCCGCAGGCCCGGCGCGGCCGGCGGGCGCCGCGGTGGACGCCCGGCTGGGCGCGAGCCGGCTGCGGGGCACCCGGCGGCCGGCCAATGGCGGCAGCGGCGAACGCCGGGCCGCCGGGCGGGAAGGTGGTGCCACCGCCGTGAGCGGGCAGCGTGGCTCCGGAGTTCTGACGGCCTACGGGACCCCCGGGCGGAGAGGCGGGCAGGCCACGGGCCGACTCGACGGCCTCGCCCGCGGGAACAGTCGATCGGCCCACCTCGACCAGCACCTGTCGAACCACGGCACCCCGCGACGGCACGATGCGCCGACCGGCGGAACCGCCCGGGCGACGGACAAGCCGGCCAATCGACCGCCGCACGGACACAGCGCACGACCGCCAGGCAGCCAGGCCGACGAAAGCGGCCGACCGACCAGCCCCGAACGGCGCCTGCCCCGCCACGACGACACCACAGCTCGGCAGAGCGGGCCGCAGGGCCTCGCCGACGAGGACGGGCGGCGGGCCGACGGCACCGCCCGGGTGTCGGACGGGCCGGTCGGGGCCGGCCGGGCGACGGGTGGGCTCGGTGGTCGGGGCGGGCGGCGGGGGCACGGGGCAGGCCGGGCGGGCGGCGGGCGGCGGGGTCATACGGCGAGCTCCGTTCGGGGGGCGAGGCGGCGGGCGGTGAGGTCGGCGGCGAGGTTGAGGAGGACGGTGACGGTGCCGAACAGCACGGCCAGGGCCTGGACGACGGGGACGTCGCGGGCCGCGACGGCGTCCAGCAGGACGGTGCCGAGGCCGGGCACGACGAACAGGGCCTCGACCACGATCACGCCGCAGAGCAGCCAGTCCGCCGTGCGGGCGAGGTGCTGGACGGCCGGGGCGAGCGCGTTGGGGAGGGCGTGGGTGAGGCGGACCCGGGTGGGCGGGACGCCGCAGCGCAGGGCGTGGACGGCGTAGGGGGCCGCCATCGCGTCGACCAGTCCGGCGCGGACCAGGCGGGCGGTGGAGCAGACCGGGCGGGCCAGCAGGACGGTGACGGGCAGCACCAGGGCCGCCGGCTCCCGGGCGAGGCCGCCGACGGCGGTCGGCGGGAGCCAGCCGAGGCGCAGCGCGAAGACCGCCGTGAGCAGCACGCCGAGCGCGAACTCCGGTACCGCGTACAGCCCGAGGGTCACGGTGCTGAGGGTGCGGTCGAGCGGGCCGCCCTCGCGGCGGGCGGCGAGCAGGCCGAGGCCGACCGCCGCCGGGACGAGCAGGGCGAGGGTGAGCGAGGCCAGTAGGAGGGTCGGGGTGAGACCGCCGGCCAGGTGGTCGGCGACCGGGCGACCGCTCGCCAGTGAGCGGCCGAGCTCGCCGTGGGCGAGGTCCCCTGCCCAGTCGGCGAACCGCTGCACGGCCGGGCGGTCGAGCCGCAGCGCGGCGCGGATCGCGGCGATCCGGGCCGGGTCGGGGTCGTCGCCCGCGAGGGTGACCGCGGCGTCGCCGGGAAGCGCCTCGGTGAGGGCGAAGACCAGCACCGGGACGGCCGCGATCTGCCCGGCGCCGATCAGCAGCCGGCGCCGGGCCCGGCCGTGCGGCGGCGCCGTCACGCCAGCCAGACCTTGTCGAACCTGGCCCAGTCGAGGGTGTTGGCCGGGGCGTCGGCGGCGACACCGCGCAGCCGCGGGGCGGTGCCGACGATCCAGTCGGCGAAGCCCCAGACCAGCAGCCCGCCCTCCTCGTGCAGCCGGCGCTGCATCCGCTCGTAGAGGGCGGCCCGGGCGGCCGGGTCGGCGGTGGACTGGGCCCGGGTGTAGAGCTCGTCGAAGTCGGGGTGGCGCCAGTGCGAGGCGTTGGTGGTGGAGCCGGACAGCAGCCGCTGGGAGAGGTGGGACTCGATGGGCATCGCGCCGGAGCGGAAGGAGGCGAGCACGCCGCCGTCCAGGATGTCCTTCCAGTAGGTGTCCTTGCTGCCGACCCGCACCTCGACGGTGACGCCGGCCTCGGCCGCCTGGTCCTTGAGGATGCCCGCCGCCTCGACCAGTCCGGCCGCGACCGGCGAGGTGTCGAGGGTGACCCGCAGCCCCTCGGCGCCGGCCGCGCGCAGCAGGGCGCGGGCCCGGTCGAGGTCCCGGGTGCGCTGCGGGAGGTCGGCCGGGTAGTACTGGCCGCCCTTGCCGAACAGGTCGTTGCCGATCTCCCCGGCGCCGGAGAGCGCGCCGTCGACGAGTTCCCGCCGGTCGACGAGGTGGAAGAACGCCTGGCGGACGCGGACGTCGTCGAAGGGCGGCCGGTCGGTCTTCATGACGAAGCCCTGCATGGCGCTGTTGCGCAGCCGGACGACGCGGATCCGCCCGCCGGACTCGTGGGTGCGGGCCGTGGCGGGGGTCAACTCGTGGGCGTACTCGGCCTGTCCGGCGAGCAGGGCGTTGGCGCGGGCGGTCTCCTCGGCGGCGGCGAGGATCTCCAGTTCGTCGAGGTGCGGCGCGCCGTCCCAGTGGTCGTCGAAGCGCCGCAGCAGCAGGGAGCTGCCGGGCTTGAACGCGACGAAGGAGAACGGGCCCGAGCCGACCGGCCGTTCGAAGTCCTCGGTGCCGTCCGGGACGATGTAGGCGCCGAACGCGGCCAGGACGTTGGGGAATTCGGCGCAGGGCCGGTGCAGCCGGAACTCGACGGTGCGCGGGTCGACGGCGCGTGCGGCGGCGAGGTCGATCGGTTCGAGGGAGGCCCGGGCCCGGAACGCGCGCCCGGGGTCGGCTATCCGGCGGTAGCTGTACAGCACGTCGGCGGCGGTGACGGGGCGGCCGTCGTGGAAGCGCGCCTCGCGCAGCCGGACGGTCCAGACGTCGAGGCCGGGGCTGGGCTCCCAGCCGGCGGCGAGACGGGGGACGGCGGCGAGGTCGGAGCCCCAGTCGGCGAGCTTGTCGTAGAGCGCCTTGGCGCGGGCGGCGTCGGCGAAGAGGTTGACCCGGTGCGGGTCGAGGGTCTCGTTGGCGCCGCCGCCGGCGAACAGGGCGCGCAGGCGGCCGCCGCGCCGGGGCGTGGCGGCCCCGGGTGCGCCGTCGGCGGCGGTACCGGCGCGGTCCGGGGAGCAGGAGAGCAGGGCGAGGGCCGGGGCGGCGGCGGACGCGGCGAGCAGGGTGCGGCGGGTGAGCGGCATCGGGGTCAGCGCCTCTTCCGGTCGGGGGAGTCGAGCCGGGCGACCAGGTGGAGGCGGTCGCCGTCGGCGGTGTCGGCGGGCCGGTCGCCGTCCGTCCAGGGCGGTTCGGTGCGCGGGCCGGGCCGGTCGTGCAGGGCGAGGACGCCGAAGCCGTGGTGGGCGAGCAGGTGGCGCAGCTCCTGGGGGAAGAGCAGCCGCCAGGCGGAGTGCTGCTCGACCGGCGGGGCGCCGTCGTCGCTCGTCCAGCTGCGGGTGCGGCGCAGCAGTTGGGCGGCGTGGTCGATCCGCAGCACGGTGCGCGAGGTGTGGGTGACGCCGTCGTGGGTGACGCTGTCGAGCCTTGGGGCGTCGAGGAGTTCGGTGCGGCCGAGGAAGAAGGCGCCGTTGCGCATCTCGGCGACCAGCAGTCCGCCGGGGCGCAGGTGGCGGCGGAGCCGGCCGAACAGGGCGTCGAGGTCGGCGTTGGTGTGGCAGTAGAGCAGCGCGCTGTCCAGGCAGAGCACCGCGTGGAACCGCCCGGGCAGCGCGAGGTCCCGCATGTCGCCGACGCGGTAGGCCGGTCCGGGGTGGCGGGCCCGGGCGTGGGCGATCATCGCCGGGGAGCTGTCCAGGCCGGTGACGTTGCGGCCGGCCACCCGGTGCAGCCAGCCGGCGTCGCGGCCGGTGCCGCAGCCGAGGTCGAGGACGTCGGGTCCGGCGCCGTGCTCGCGGAGCATCGACTCGGCCCACCGGGCGGCGGTGAACCCGGGGTCGGGGAAGCGGAGTTCGTAGAGCTCCGGGTGGTCGGTGAGCAGGTTGCGGCGGGCGGCGTCCGGGACGGCGGCCGGGGGGCGGTGGTTCATCGGGCCTCGCTGGGGAGGGGGCGGGCGGGGACGGGGAGGCGGCCGGTGCGGTGCAGCCGGGCGAGGGCGGTGGCGGAGCCGAGGCCGAGGGCGGCACAGAGCAGCCAGGGCCCGGTGGCGGTGCTGTCCATGGCCCGGCCGACCAGGGTGTTGCCGAGCGCGGCGGCGAAGCCGGAGACCACGTAGTAGAGGCCGTAGTAGGTGCCGGTCAGGCCGTCGCGCGCGAACGCGGGGATCAGCGCGAGGACGAACGGCTGCGCGGTCATCAGTCCGAGCTGGAGCAGCAGCACGCCGCCGAGCACGCCGGGCAGGCCGGGTGCGGCGAGCGGCAGCAGGAAGCCGGTGGCGGCGACGGCGAGGCCGGGCGGGATCCACCGGGAGGGCGGGCCGTGCCGCTGCAGCCGGGTGGTGATGCGCAGTTGCAGGGTCAGGTTGGCGAGGGTGCCGGTGAGGAAGACCAGGCTGACGGCGCCCTCCCAGCCGGTGGCGCGGCGGGCGGCGTCGGGCAGCAGCAGGTAGAGCTGGCTCTCCATGCCGAACAGTCCGACCATGCCGAGCGAGAAGGCCAGGAACCGCCGGTCGGCGGCGACCTCGCGCCAGTCGGCGAGCACGCCGCGCGTCGGGGCGGGCCGGGCGGCGGGTTCGGGCAGCGCGCAGGCCTGGGCGACGGTGAGCACGGCGAAGACGCCGGCGGCGGTGAGCGCGGCGGCCCGGAAGTCGACCAGCAGCAGGACGGTGCCGATCAGCGGTCCGGCAAGCGCGCCGGTGGCGGCGAACACCGAGAACAGCGCGAAGGCCTCGGCCTTGCGGTCGGCGGCCGCCTGGGCGACGTAGCTGCGCACGGCCGGGTTGAACAGCGCGCCCGCCAGCCCGCTGAGCACGGAGGCGGCGAGCAGCGGGCCGAGGGTGTCGCCGAACGCGAACAGCCCGAAGCCGACGCTGCGCAGCGCGCACCCGGCGATGATGACGCGGCGCGCGCCGAGCCGGTCGGCGGCCGAGCCGCCGAGGATGAACAGGCCCTGCTGGCTGAGGTTGCGCAGGCCGAGCACGGTGCCGACGGCGAGCGCGGACAGGCCGAGGTCGTGGCCGAGGTGGCCGGCCAGGTACGGGATGAGCAGGTAGAAGCCGGTGTTGACGCCGAACTGGTTGACCAGCAGGAGCCGTACGGGCAGCGGGAAGGTCCGTACGGCGCGCAGTATCCTCACCGGCCGGCCACCGGCCGGGGGCCCGCGAGCGGCTCGGCGCCCGGCCCGGGGAGCGGTCCGGCGGCGGGCTCGGGCAGCACGCCGAGGCCGGCCCGGTCCGGGGTGCGGACGGTGCCGTCGGTGCCGCCGATGCCCTGCCAGGGGTCGTGGGCGAGCAGCAGGTGGCCGTCGAGGTCGAGCCAGCGGGCCCGGTCGGCGAGGTGGACGGCGGGCGCGATGCCGAGCGAGCTGGCCGCCAGGCAGCCGAGCATCAGCTCGGTGCCGCTGCCGCGCAGGGCCTCGGCGATGCGCAGCACCTGGTGGACGCCGCCGCACTTGGCGAGCTTGAGGTTGACGCCCTGCACCCGTCCGGCGAGCCGGCAGGCGTCCTCGTAGCCGACGGCGTCCTCGTCGGCGATCACCGGGACGGGTGAGCGTTCGGCGACGGCGGCGAGCGTGTCGGGGCGGCCCGGGGCGATCGGCTGCTCGACGGCCTCGACACCGGTGGCGGCGAAGGCGGGCAGCAGCTGGAGGGCCTGGGCGGGGGTCCAGGCGCCGTTGGGGTCGAGCAGCAGCCGGGCGTCCGGGGCGGCTTCGCGGACGGCCTGGACGCGGGCCAGGTCGAGGCCGGGGTCGGCGGCGCCGGCCTTGACCTTGAGGACGGTGAACCCGGCGTCGGCGAGCCGGGCGGCCTGGACGGCGGCGCGGGCGGGCGGGTCGATGCCGATGGTGCGGGCGGTGGCGGCGGCGACCGGCTCGGCGCGGCCGAGCAGCCGGTGGACGGGCTCGCCGGCGCGCTTGCCGACCAGGTCGAGCAGGGCGGCCTCGACCGCGGCCAGCACCCCGGCCGGCAGCGGCGCGTACACGGCCGCGCCGCCGCGGAGGTCGGCGAGCGCCTGCTCCGGGTCCTGGCCGCGCTCCAGCGCGGGGCGCAGCGCGTCGAGTTCGCGCCGGATCCGCTCGGTGGGCAGGTCCAGGTAGACGCTGCTGACCGCCTCCCCGTGGCCGGTCAACCCGCCGTGGCCGAGCGCGAGTTGGACGGCGTCCCGCTCGGTGGTGACCGAGCGGGAGATGCGCAGCGGCTCGGCCAGCCGGAGCCGGACGGTGCGGACGTCGAGCTTCATCGCTCCTCCTCGGTACGGGCGGGGGCGGCGGCGCCCACCGGGACGGCGGCCGGCTCCCCGGGCGCGGTCCGGCCGGTGCGGCAGCGGGCCCAGCCGGTGACCTCGACGGCCTCCGGGTGCGGGATCTCGATCGGGCGGGCCGCGGCCCGCCCGGCGTCCAGGCCGTGCAGCCGGCAGAAGGCGTCGTCGTAGACGGTGCCGAGGTAGCGGTGCGGGCCGTCGGGGAAGACGGTGGCGACGGCGGCGCCCGGGTCGACGCGGGCCGCCCAGGCGGCGACCAGGGCGACCGCGCCGGTGGACCAGCCGCCGCTGACGAAGGCGCCCCGGGCCAGCCGCCGGCAGGCGTCGACGGCCTCGGCCGGGCCGACCCAGTGCACCTCGTCGAAGGCCTGGTGGGCGACGTTGCGCGGGTGGATGGAGCTGCCGAGGCCGCGCATCAGCCGGGGCCGGGCGGGCTGGCCGAAGATGGTGGAGCCGACCGAGTCGACGCCGATCACCCGCAGCCGGGGCCAGCGGCGGCGCAGCGCCTCGGCGAGTCCGGCGCTGTGGCCGCCGGTGCCGACGCTGCAGACCAGCACGTCCAGGTGGTCGAGGTCGGCGGTGATCTCCTGGGCCATCGCCCGGTAGCCGTGGGCGTTGTCGGGGTTGTTGTACTGGTCGGGCCAGTAGGCGTCGGGCAGCCGGTCGAGCACGGCGCGCAGCCGGGCGATCCGGGCCGCCTGCCAGCCGCCGTGCCGGGCGGGCGTCTCGACCAGCTCCAGCCGGGCGCCGTAGGCGCGCAGCAGTTGCCGCATCGACGGTTCGAGTTCGCTGTCGCCGACCAGCACGACCGGGTGGCCGAGGGCCTGTCCGGCGAAGGCCAGGCCGACGCCCATGGTGCCCGAGGTGGACTCCACCACCGTGGCGCCGGGCCGCAGTTCGCCGCGCGCCCGGGCGCCGCGGAGCATGGCGACGGCCGAGCGGGCCTTCATGCCGCCGGCGCTCAGCCCCTCCAGCTTGGCCCAGAAGCCGGGGTGCGCCCGGGGCAGCGGGGTGGTGATCCGGGCCAGCGGGGTGCCGCCGAGCAGCGGCAGCAGGGCCGGATTGCCCGGGATCGGACGGGCCGGGGCCGCGCCGGAGTCGAGCAGGGCGGTCACCGGCCCGCACCCCCGTACAGGTGGATGACGGTGGGTCCGCCGTCGAGCCAGAAGAAGGGGAAGGGCTCGGCGCTGACGCCGGTGACGCCGTCGCCGAGCAGCTGGGGCAGGACGGAGCTGCCGGTCTGGGCGAACAGCACCAGGGGCTTTCCGGTGGCGCGGACGTGGGCGAGCAGCGGGTCCAGGGAGCCGTTGCCGAGGGTCATGCCGGAGGCGAGGATCGCGTCGCAGTCGTCGAGGTGGACGAGGGCGTCGGTGTGCACCGGCTCGTCCCATTCGGTGGTGCCGCCCTTGAGGTCGCAGGCCCGGTACTCGACGCCGTGCGAACGGAGCTGTTCCAGCAGCGAGTTGACCACGCCGACGACGAGCACCCGGCGGACGGCGGCGAGCGGCAGCAGCCCCACCACGGCGGCGGCCCGGACCCGCGACTTCACGAGCGAGGATCCGGCGGGCAGGCCGAACCGCCGGGCGCCGTAGGCCGGCGCGTGCGGGCGGCAGTGGCCGAGGTAGGCGTCGAGCGCGGCGACCCGGACGGCGGCGACCGGGTGGTCGAGCAGGTCGCCGACGGGTGCGCCGACGCAGTCGGTGACGGTGTCGGCGGGCAGTTCGCCCGGTTCGACGGCGCAGGAGCCGACGGCGGCGCCGAGCCGGAGGCTGAGCACCTCGTTGCGGTAGCCGCGGGTGCGGCCGGGGTGCCGGACGGCCTGGACGGTGCTGAAGGCGAGCGCGATCCGCAGGGTGGCCGGGTCGGGCCCGTACGCCCCCGTACGGGCCCGCCCGGTGATCAGGTCGAGCACGGGGAGGGCGGTGACGCCGGTGCTCGGGGCGGGGATCGCGATCGGGCCGATCGCGGTGGCGGCGCTCATGCGGACACCGCCGCGGGTTCGGCCGGGCGGCCGGCGGGCGCGAGGCGCGGGGTGAGCCCGGCGAGCAGCCGCTCGGCCGTGCGGCGCGCCCCGGGCCCGCCGGTGTCGGCGGTCATGACGTGTCCGAGGTACTCGTTGTTGCTGGTCGCGGGCCGCACCTCGCGGCCGGGCTCGGCGAGGGCGAGTTCGACCACCGCCGGGTCGCGCCGTACCGCGTCCTCCCCGTCGAAGCCGTCCAGCGGGCCGGACCACCCGCCGTCGGGCACCAGGAAGGCGATGGCGGCGCTGGCGACCCCGGTCGGGTGGACGGCCAGGTCGGGCCGGCGGCCGAGGGCGACGTCGACCGCGGCGGCGGCCAGGTCGACCCCGGTGACGCGGCGGACCAGCTCGGTGATCCGGTTCCCGGCCGGGCGCGGGTTGACCTCGACCACCCGGGGCCCGGCGGGGGTGAGCTTGATCTCGGTGTGCGCGACGACCTGGTCGAGGCCGAGCGCGGCCAGCGCGTCGAGGGCGGTGCGGACGGCGGCGGAGGCCTCGGCGGGGTCGAGGGCGGCCGGGAACATGTGGCCGGTCTCGACGAAGGCGGGCGCTCCGCCGACGCTCTTGTCGGTGATGCCGACGACGTGCGCGACGCCGTCCGCGGAGACCGTCTCGACGCTGACCTCGGGGCCGGTGAGCAGTTCCTCCAGCAGGACCGCCGGCTCCCGCCGCTGGCCGCGCGCGTTCACCGGGAAGGCCTCCAACGCGCGGATCGCCGCGAGGAGTTCGTCCTCGTCACGGACCTGGCGGACGAACATCCCGGCGCACAGGTCGACCGGCTTGACGACCAGCGGGTAGCCGATCGCCAGGGCCGCGGCACGGGCCTGCTCGCGGTCGGCGCAGAGCGCGTACCCGGGCCCGGGGACGCCGGCCCCGGCGAGCCGGCGGCGGGTGAGGTCCTTGCGGCAGGCGGCGGCGACGGCCTCGGGGGCCGGCCCGGGCAGGCCGAGCCGGCGGGCCACCCGGGCGACCTGCGGGAGGTAGTAGTCGCAGGAGGAGAGCACGCCGTCGAAGCCGAGCAGCGCGTGCAGCCGCTCGGCGTACGGGAGCAGCGCGTCCGGGTCGTTGGTGTCGGCGGTGAGGACGTTCTCGGCGGCGAGCAGCGGGTGCGGGCCGTCGGCGGGGGAGGCCGCCCGCAGGTAGTGGTGCAGGTCACGGGTGAGGAAGGTGAAGCGGTGGCCGCCCTCCCCCAGGGCCCGTGGCAGCAGTCTGCTCATGGAGCCGACCCAGCTCTCGATCACCAGCAGATGCGCCACGGCTCTCCCTTTCGACGGACTCGACAGCCAGGACCGTAACGGGATTCGTTTTCATTTTCAACACGCCGGACCGCGTTTCCGTCGACGTGTCAGATGAAAGTGGTTTTCATGTACTCTTGCCCTCGACCACCGCGCCCCAGCCCTGTCGGAGTTGTCTGATGGATCGTCACTTTCCTTATGTGGTACGCCATGCGCTCCCGCAGGATGTGCCCGGGGCGCGCCGGCTGATCCTCGACACCTTCTACCGCGAGTTCGGCTACGGCTATGTGCCCGCCTGGCACGCCGACGTGGTCGACCTCCAGGGGCACTACCTGGACCACCCCCGGCACGCCCTGCTGGTCGCCGCGCTCGGCGCGGAGGTGGTGGCCACCACCGCGCTGCACTCCGCCGGCCCCGCCCATCCGCCGCACCCGCGCGAGATCGCCCGGCGCTACCCGTCCGGAACCACCGCGCAGCTGGTCCGGGTCTATGTCCGCGCCGAGCACCGGCGGCACGGGCTGGCCCGCGAGCTCGTCCGCCGGGCCCGCGCGTTCGCCGCCGAGGAGGGCGGCTACCGGCGGCTCTACCTGCACACCAACACCGACATCCCCGGGGCCGAGCCGTTCTGGCGCAGCCTCGCGGAGGAGGTCCACGACGCCCGCCCGACCGGCGAGCACGGGCCGGGGGTGGCCACGGTCCACTTCGAGATCCCGCTACACCGGCCGGTGGCCGCGGCCGGCCGCGCGGGGCTCGGCGGAGGCGCCGCCGAGGGCGCCGGCGGGGGCGTCGGGGCGATGTGACGCAGGTCACGCCCGGGTGTGAAATTTCCGGGGACCGATTCCCCGTTTAGCCCTCCGTAGGACTAAGCGGGGAATGACTCCCCGGAATCCGTACCCCGGGAGGAGTGCACCCGTGACCACCGTCGCCCCCCGCCCGACCCGCACCGTGGGGCCGGCCCGCGCGCCCAGGCTGCGCGCGGACGCCAGCCGCAACCGCGAGCGGATCGTCCTGGCGGCCCGCGACGCCTTCGTCGAGCACGGCGCGGACGCGGCGCTGGACGATATTGCGAAGCGGGCGGGCGTCGGAAACGCTACGCTCTACCGGAACTTCCCCACCAGGGCGGCACTGATCCGCGAGGTGGCTCTGCTCGTGAAGAACCGCATCGTGGCGATCGCCGAACGGGCGGCCGCCGAGGTCCCCGGCCCGTTCGAGGCCCTGGAGCGGTTCGCCCACGAGACGGTCGACGAGAAGGTCGGCGCGCTCTGCCCGATGCTGACCAACCACGTCGATCCGCACGACCCGGACCTGACAGCGGCGCGCGAGCGCCTGATGACCGTCGCCGGCGGCCTGCTGGAGCGGGCGAAGGCGGCGGGCGAGGTCCGTCCGGACGTCGACCACGGCGACCTGTTCATCGCGCTGAGCCAGCTCACCCGCCCGCTGCCGGGCACCTCGTGCCGTCTCCTGGACGGGTTCGTCCACCGGCACCTGCAACTGCTCCTGGACGGCATGCGGGCGCCCGCCCCTTCCGTCCTGCCCGGCCGGGCCGCGACCTTCGAGGACTTCCACGGCGACCACTGACCCACCGCGCCGGGTGACCGGCGTCATCTGACACCCGACACCCGGAGACTTCACCGCGAGGACGCGGCGCGGCCGCCCGTGCGCGCCCGCCGCTCCCGTCCGCGACCCTTTCTCCGCACCTTCCGCACACCCCGCACCCCGAAGTGAGTACCTCCATGCCACAAACCGACGCCCTGCCCGCCGTCCAGCCTGATCCAAGGCGCTGGAAGGCCCTGATATTCATCGGCCTCGCACAGCTGATGGTCGTCCTCGACGCCACCATCGTGAACATCGCGCTGCCGTCCGCCCAGAAGGACCTCGGCATCACCGACGGCAACCGCCAGTGGGTGATCACCGCGTACGCGCTGGCCTTCGGCGGCCTGCTGCTGTTCGGCGGCCGGGTGGCCGACCTGTGGGGGCGCAAGCGGGCCTTCGTGGTCGGCCTCACCGGCTTCGCGCTGGCCTCCGCGCTGGGCGGCGCCGCCGTCAACACCGCGATGCTGCTCGGCGCCCGCGCCCTCCAGGGCGTGTTCGGCGCCCTGCTGGCCCCGGCCGCGCTCTCGCTGCTGGCCGTGATGTTCACCGAGGCCAAGGAGCGCGCCAAGGCGTTCGGCATCTACGGCGCGATCGCCGGCGGCGGCGGCGCGATCGGCCTGATCCTCGGCGGTCTGCTGACCGAGTACATGAACTGGCGCTGGACCTTCTTCGTCAACATCCCGTTCGCCGTGGTCGCCGCCGTCGGCGCGGTCATGGTGATCCGCGAGCCGGCCGTGGGCCGCAACCGCAACCGGCTCGACGTCCCCGGCGTGCTGCTGGTCACCACCGGCCTGGTCGCCCTGGTCTACGGCTTCACCCGGGCCGAGTCGGACGGCTGGAGCTCGGGCGTGACGATCGGCCTGTTCATCGCCGCCGCCGTGCTGCTGGCCGCGTTCGTCGCGGTCGAGCAGAAGGTCAAGGCGCCGCTGCTGCCGCTGCGCGTCGTGCTGGACCGCAACCGCGGCGGGGTCTACCTGTCGCTGGGCCTGGCCGTGATCGGCATGTTCGGCCTGTTCCTGTTCCTGACCTACTACCTGCAGATCGTGCTCGACTACAGCCCGGTCCTGACCGGCGTGGCCTTCCTGCCCATGGTGGCGGGCATGATCACCGGCTCGACCCAGATCGGCGCCCGCCTGATGACCCGCGTCCCGGCGCGGTTCCTGATGGCGCCCGGCTTCCTGGTCGCCTCGCTCGGCATGCTCATCCTGACCCAGATCGACCTGGACAGCTCCTACCCGGCGCTGATCCTGCCCGGTCTGGTCCTGATGGGCCTCGGCATGGGCACCGCCTTCATGCCGGCGATGAGCCTGGCCACGCACGGCGTCCAGCCGCGCGACGCGGGCGTGGCGTCCGCCATGGTCAACACCTCGCAGCAGGTCGGCGGCGCCATCGGCACCGCGCTGCTGAACACCATCGCGGCCAGCGCCACCGCCACCTGGCTGGCGGCCCACGCGGCCGAGGCGACCACCCCGGCCGCCGCCCGGGCGGTGCAGTTCGGCGGCATGGTGCACGGCTTCTCGACCGCGATCTGGTGGTCCTTCGGCATCCTGGTGCTGGCGGCCGTGCTGGCGTTCACCCTGATCAACGCCGGCCGCCCCGGCTCCGGCGGCAAGGGTGCGGACGCCGACGCGGCGGAGGCCAACGAGGTGCCGGTGCTGGTGCACTGACCCCGCGGGGTTCGCGACGGTGCGCTGCGGCCCGTCCGGTTGTCTTTCGACACCGGGCGGGCCGTTCGCCGTTTCCGGGCCGGGGCGGGAGGCCGGGACGCGGGCGGGAGGCCGGGACGGGGCGGGCGGAGGCGGGGCCCCCGGTAGAAGTGGGGAACAATCCCCGCTTATCCTGGTCGGACGTCGAATCGGGGATAGCTCCCCGCTTCACTCCGACCGAGGTGCGTGGACATGACCCGCAATCAGGGACCCGGCGGCGGGCGCGGACAGCGCGCCGCCGACTGGACGGACGGCCGGCTGGGGATCTACACCCTGGCCCGGGCCAACCTGCGCAAGATCTTCCCGGACCACTGGTCCTTCATGCTGGGCGAGATCTGCCTGTACAGCTTCGCGATCATCATCCTGACCGGCGTCTGGCTGACGCTGTTCTTCAAGCCGAGCATGGGCGAGATCGTCTACGACGGCTCGTACGTGCCGCTCAAGGGCGTGCCGATGTCCGAGGCCTACGCCTCGACCGTCGACATCAGCTTCGAGGTGCGCGGCGGACTGCTGATCCGGCAGGTCCACCACTGGGCGGCCCTGGTCTTCATCGCCGCGATGTTCGTCCACATGATGCGGGTCTTCTTCACCGGCGCGTTCCGCAAACCGCGCGAGATCAACTGGATGTTCGGCTTCCTGCTGCTCTTCCTCGGCATGCTGGACGGCTTCTTCGGCTACTCGCTGCCGGACGACCTGCTGTCGGGCACCGGCATCCGCTTCGTCGAGGGCGCGATCCTCGCCGTCCCGCTGGTGGGCACCTACGTCCAGATGTTCCTGTTCGGCGGCGAGTTCCCCGGCACCGACATCGTGCCGCGGTTCTTCACCGTCCACGTGCTGCTGATCCCCGGGATCATGCTGGGCCTGCTGGTGGCGCACCTGATCCTGGTCTTCCACCACAAGCACACCCAGTGGGCGGGCCCGGGCCGGACCGAGAAGAACGTCGTCGGCATGCCGCTGATGCCGGTCTACCTGGCCAAGGCCGGCGGCTTCTTCTTCCTGGTGTTCGGCGTGCTGGCGCTGGTCTCGGCGATCGCCACGATCAACCCGATCTGGGCATACGGCCCGTACCGGCCCGACCAGGTGTCCACGGACGCCCAGCCCGACTGGTACATGGGCTTCGCCGAAGGGCTCATCCGGGTGATGCCGGGCTGGGAGGTCGGCCTGTGGGGCCACACCCTCAACCTCGGCGTGCTGATCCCGTTCACGCTCTTCCCGCTCGTCCTCGGCGCGATCGCCGTCTACCCCTTCGTGGAGGGCTGGGCGACGGACGACAGGCGCGAGCACCATCTGCTCGACCGCCCGCGCAACGCCCCGGTCCGCACGGCGTTCGGCGCGGCCTGGATCTCGCTCTACCTGGTGACGCTGGCCGGCGGCGGCAACGACCTCATCGCCACCCATCTGCACCTGTCGCTCAACTCCATCACCTACGCCGTCCGGGTGGGATTCCTCCTCGTTCCGGTGGCCGTCTTCGTCGTCACCAAGCGGTGGTGCCTGGGCCTGCAGCGCAGGGACCGGGAGAAGGTGCTGCACGGCCGCGAGACCGGCGTCGTCAAGCGCCTGCCGCACGGCGAGTTCATCGAGGTGCACGCCCCGCTCGCGCCCGCCGAACTGCACCGGCTCACCGCGCACGAGCAGCCGCGAGCCCTCGAACCGCCGGCCCCCGTGGACGACAATGGAGTGGCCCACCCGGCCGGGGTCCTTGACCGCGCCCGTGCGAGGCTGTCCCGTGGGCTCCACGGCGAGGGCGCCCGGATTCCCGGGCCCACCGCCGAGGAGTACCACCGGGCCACCGCGCACCACCCGCCCGCCGGACCGCACGCCGCGGGACCGCACACCGCCGGACCGCACACCGCCGCCGAGCACCACGGGAGCAGCGGCGGACACGGCCACTGAGGCCGTGCCGCCCGCGACCACCCGCCGCAACGGAGAGGGAGGACACCGTGCACGACCGTACCGACCAGTTGGCCGACAGCAGATACCTCCTGCTCACCACGTTCGGCGAGGACGGCCGCCGGATCCGCTCGCAGAGCTGGGTGATCGCCGACGGCACGGCGCTCGGCATCTGGACGCCGGCCCACTCCGGCGAGGCCGAGCGGATCCGCCGCCATCCCAAGGTCCTGGTCGGCCCGTGCGACGCGCACGGGCGCCCCACCGGACGTCAGCTCCCGGCCCGCGCCGCCGTCTGCGACGCGGACGACACCGCCCGCTACCGCGCGTCGCTGATCAACAAGTACGGGCTGACGGCGTTCCTGGCACTGGCCCGCAGCCGGATGCGGCTCGGGCTGGCCGGGACCATCGGCATCCGGATCACGCTCTACGAGCTGGAGCAGCGGCTGATCGGGCCCGAGTGGCAGGTGCCGACCACGTACTGCCCGAACTGAGGCGGGGGCACCGGGGGCGGGCCGGGGCCGGGACGCCCGCGGCGGGCGCGGCTCAGGCCGCGTCGTCGTCCGGCGCGCGGGCCAGGTCCCCCGGCTCGCAGGCCTCCCGGCCGGTGCCGGCGTGCACCACCTTGACCGCGCGGCCCGGACCGCCCGGCACCACCCGCTGCTCCCGCCCGCAGCGCGGACAGATCAGCGGAATGCGCGACCGGTGGGCGGCCTGGCCGGCGCCCTCCGGCTGCGTCACGACAGCGGGTGGGTCGGGACCGGGCTGACCTGCTGGATCTCACCGTGGGCCTTGGTGAGCAACTGCGAGGCGAGGTCGTTGAGCGCCCGGGCGGCCGCGATCTCCTCACCCACTCTCAGCTGCTCCGGGTCGGACGGGTGACGGCTGGTGTAGCCGTGCGCGCGCAGTTCCGACCCGTCCGCCAGCCTCAGCAGGGCGGCGGCGGCCGTTCGCGGTCCCTCCTCGCGGAATTCCATCTCGATGTGCCAACCGACAAGAGTCTGCATGGCGGATCACCTCCGGCGGTCGCTTCTCGTCCGGTTACCCCTCCAGAGTGCGCCGTGCCCTCGGTGAACACCAGGGCAGGCGGCCGGGGCGGCGGCCCCGGTGTTCACCGGGAGCAACTTGAACGCGTTCAATCCTGTGCGTAGAGTCGACGCGCAAGGGCTATTTGAACGTGTTCAAGGAAGCTGGGGGTCGGTCGCCGTGGGACAGGGCACCGGAGAACTGGTCGACCTGCTGGTCCTGCTCGGGATGGGCGCGGTGATCCCGCTCGGCCTCGCCCTGATCGACCAGCCCGGCCTCGCCCGGCTGCGCCGCCTCTGGCCGCTGGCCGCCGTCCCCGGCGCGCTCTCGCTGTGGCTGCCGCGCGGACCACTCGCCACCGGCAGCGCCGCGTGCTACGCGCTCGGCACGCTCGCCCTCGCCGCGCACGCCCCGCTGCGGCTCGCCCGCACCCGCTCCCTCGCGCCGCCCGAGGTCGCCGTGCTGACCGCGCTGGCGGCGCCTGCGGTGGCCGGACTCGCCCTGGTCGCGGAGCGCTCGGGGCACGAGCTGTTCGGATTCGACCTCGACATCCTGGCCCTGACCGTCCCCCACTTCCACTACGCCGGATTCACCGCCGCCCTGATCGCCGGGCTGGTGTGCCGCGCCGTCCCCCACCGCCCGGCCGGGCGGTGGGCCGCGCTCAGCGTGCCGGCCGGGACCCTGCTGGTGCTGGGCGGCTACTTCGCCGGCGACTGGGCGGAACTCGCCGGCGCCGCCGTGCTCACCGCGGGCATGTGGCTGGTCGGCCTGCTCACCTGGCGCGAGCTGCGGACCCGGGGCGGCGGCGGGGACGGCCCCTGGTGGTCGAACCCGCGGGTGCTGCTCGGCATTTCGGCGGCCGTCCTCGCCGTGACCATGCTGCTCGCCCTCTGGTGGGCGCTCGGCGAGGCCTCCGGACTCCCCCACCCCACCCTCGGCTGGATGGCCGCCACCCACGGCGTCGGCAACGCGCTCGGCTTCGCGCTGTGCTCGCTGCTCGCCTGGCGCCGACTCGCCCCGATCCCGCAGGAGAACGCCCGGTGAACGATCTCAGCTACCCCGAGGTCGGCGCGAGCACCGACCTCACCGCCCCGCTCCCGGCCGGCTACAACCACCTCCGCCACCGCGCCCTCGTCGGCCACGGCCGCGCCGCGCTGGACGCCGCCGGGGCCGCCGTCCTGGAGTGGCGGATGCACCGGGCGGCCGGCGTCCGGATCACCGCCGGAGCGGACCGCGCCGCGCCCGGCGTCCTCGTCCACTGCGCCATCGGCCTCGGCCCGCTGCGGGCCGGCGCCCCGTGCCGGGTGGTCTGGAGCACCCCCGTCGAGGGCGGGCAGGACCGCCACGGCTTCACCTACGGCACCCGGCGGGGCCACCTCGCCGCGGGCGAGGAGACCTTCGTGGTGGAACTGGCGGCGGACGGCGGGGTCTGGTTCACCGTCAACGCGTTCAGCCGCCCGCAGCGCTGGTACGCCCGCCTGGCCGGCCCCCTCCTCCCCCTCGCCCAACACCTCTTCGCCCGCCGCTGCGCCCGCGTCCTCACCCGGGTGGCCGCCCGCGCCTCGCGGGCGCGGAGTGGGAAGTCGGGCTGGCCGACTTCCTGCGCGAACGGCGGGCGGCGGGGGCCGTGCGGGGCGGCTATGCGGTGCGGGTGGGGACGGTGAGGAGGAGGGTTCCGGTGTCCAGGGTGCGGATCTCGAAGTGGTCGATGGTGGTGGGCGGGAAGGCGGTGCCGCCGGTGGTGTGGAGGGGAGCGGCGGGGGCGTATCCGGTGGCGGGGACGTTCCAGGTGGTCACGGTCTGGTGGCCGCCGGTGGTGGAGACCGCGACCAGGTCGCAGGTCAGCGGGCCCTGGACGCCGGAGAGTTCGAGGGTGACCCGGCTGCCCCAGGGCGCGGGGTCCACGCCGACCACGGCGTGGGTGCCGGACGCCGGGTCGGTCGCGGCGAACCGGTGGGCCGACGCGGTGGCGATCACGCCGGGCGCGGAGTCGGCGGTGATCACGGCGGCGGTCACCGCGGGGCCGGCGACGGTCAGCGCGGCCGCCGCGGCGACCAGGACCAGCCGCCGGACGCGCCCGCGCCGACGGCTCGCCCGGACCTGCCCGACCAGCCGGTCGAGCAGCGCCGGGTCCGGGCGGGGGGCGGGATCGGCCGGGTCGGCGGCGGCCGCGTACTCGCCGAGCAGCGCTCCGACCGGGCGGAGTTCGGCCAGCTGCCCGGCGCACCGCGGACAGCCGGCGGCCAGGTGGGCGTCGAAGGCGGCGCGTTCGGCCGGGTCCAGAACGCCGAGGACGTAGGCGCCGACGTCGAGGTGCACGGCCCGCGCGGGATCGGGTTCGGACGGTGTCACGATGTCACTCCCCGTTCCTCCAGCGCGAGCCTGAGCGCCCGCAGCGCGTAGTACGCCCGCGAGCGCACGGTGCCCGCGGGGATGCCGAGTTCGGCGGCCGCCTCGTTGGCGGTGCGGCCCTTGAAGTACGTCTCGACGATGACCTCGCGGTGCGCGGCCGAGAGGTCACCGAGCGCGTCCGCGACCGTCATCATCCGCAGCGCGCGGTCGAGTTCGTCCTCGGCGGGCAGCAACTCCAGGGGCGCGGGGTCGACTTCGCGCGGGCGGGCGAGTTCCGCGCGGTGCTCGTCGATGACGATCCGGCGGGCGACGGTGGCGAGCCAGGGCCGCAGTGACCCGGCCGCCGGGTCCAGTCGGTGGAGGTTGCGCCAGGCACGCAGCAGCGTCTCCTGCACGACGTCCTCGGCGCGCTGGCGGTCGCCGGCGACGAGGTGGAGGACGAAGCCGAACAGCGGCCCGGCGTGCTCGCGGTAGAGCGCGCGCATCAGCTCCTCGTCCGGCGCCGGCGCGCCCCGGACGGCCGGGCGGCCGTCACCGGGAGGCTCCTCGGTCACCCTCACATCCTCGCGCACGCGTGCCTCCCGGTCGAGGACGGCCGCCGAACGGCCGGCCCGGTCAGTAGCCCCCGCCACCGGAGCCGCCCGAACCACCCGAACCGCCGGAACCGCCCGTGCCGGCCCGGTCACCGCCGGGGGTCACCGCGAACCAGATGCCCTGCACGCCCTGGCCCTTGGTGTCACCGGGCTTGTGGTCGGGCGCGTAGCGGTAGAGCGGCCAGCCGGCCAGGGTGAGCTGCCTGCTGCCGTCGGCCCGGGTGACGGTGCCGACCAGCTTGGCGTCGAGGCCGCTGACGGAGACCGTCGTCCCGGTGGCCGGGACGGGCGGCCAGAGGGTCGCGCAGCTGCCGTTGCAGGTGGCGGTGGGCGGGGTGGCGCTGTCGTGGTCGAAGCGGTAGAGGGTGAAGCCGGCGCCGTCGGTGACGATGGTGCCGAGGTGCGCGTCGGTGGTGGTCCGCAGGGTGGCCGCGGTCATGCCCGGCGAGGCCGGGGCGCTGGACGCGGGCGGCGGGGCGGGTGCGGAGCCGCTGGAGCCGGAGGAGCCGCAGCCCGCCACCAGGGCGGCCGCGGCCAGCCCGGCCGCGGCGAGCACGGCGAGCCGTCCCTGACGGCGGCCGGTGCGCCGACCCGGTCCGCTGGTGTGATCATCGGTCGAGCCGTCGGTACGGCGGGTGGTGGGCATGGTGACCGCTCCCCGGTCGGTGCGGGTGCACGTCGGTGCCGGACACCCTCCGGTACGGACGGGGGCCGCCGTCCGCTCAACGGACGGCGCGGCGGGGTCCCCGGAATAGCGCGCGGGCGGCAGCCGTTGTCGGGGGCACATGGCCTTGACCGCCATCACCGGAAGGGCAGGAACCGCGACATGAGCAGCACGGTCGAGCTGACCAAGGAGAACTTCGACGAGATCGTCCCCGGCGGGGACGGCAAGGATTTCGTCTTCATCGACTTCTGGGCGAGCTGGTGCGGCCCGTGCCGCCAGTTCGCGCCGGTCTTCGAGAAGGCCGCCGAGCGCCACCCCGACCTGGTCTTCGCCAAGGTGGACACCGAGGCTCAGCAGGAGCTGGCCGCGGCCTTCGGGATCCAGTCGATCCCCACACTGGCGATCATCCGCGAGGGCGTGCTCGTCTTCTCGCAGGCGGGCGCGCTGCCCGAGCCGGTGTTCGAGGACTTGATCGGCCAGGCCCGCAAGCTGGACATGGACGAGGTGAAGCGCAAGGTGGCGGCCGAGCAGGACGGCGGCCCGAAGCAGGGCTGACGCCCGGCCGCTCCCACGGCCGGTTCGGCACGGCGAGCCCCTGGGCGGTGTACCCGCCCCCGGGGCTCGCCGCCGTGCGTTCGGAGCCAGTGCGTCAGGGCCACCGCTCGCGGCGCCGCCGCGTCCGGTACCCGCCCGGTCCGCTCAGTCCTCGCTCCAGGCGGTGAGCCGGGCGGCGAGCGCCCGCACTTCGTCCCGCAGGGCGGCGGGGCCGCGCACGCTGAAGGGCCAGCCGAGCCCGGCCAGCATCACGGCCATGCCGTCCAGCCGCTCGGCCCGCGCCCGGAACAGGACGCGGCCGTCGTCGGTCGCGGTGAGCGTCCCCGCGACGGGCGGGATCCGGTGGCGGGCCTCGGCGAGGGTGGTGGTGAGGACCACCTCGACCTCGTGCGTCCACGGCACCGAGGCGAGCGACTCCAGCACCCGCTGCACCGGGTCGACGCCGACGGGCGGTTCGAACCCGGTCCCGACCGGCTCCACCGCGCGGATCCGGTCCAGCCGGAAGGTCCGCTGCTCGCCGCTGCGGTGGTCCAGCCCCGTGGTGTACCAGCGGCCCGAGTGGAAGACCAGCCCGTACGGGTCGAAGTCGCGCTCGCTGGCCGCTCCCTCGCGGTCCCGGTAGTCGAGCCGGACGCGGTTCCGGCGGCGGGCCGCCTCGGCGAGCGTGAAGAGCGCGGCGGTGGCCGGGCCGGGGCCGGCGGCGGGCGCGGCGGTCAGTCCGAGGGTCTGTTCGACGGCCGCGACCTGCTCGCGCAGCTGCGGCGGCAGCACCCGCTGGATCTTGGCGAGCGCCGACTCGCCGGCCTGCTCCCCCACCGACAGCCCGGACCGCCGCCCCGCCAGCAGTCCGAGGACGACCGAGGCGGCCTCGTCCCCGGTGAGCATCAGCGGCGGCAGCCGAAAGCCCGGCATCAGCCGGTAGCCGCCGTACCGGCCCCGCTCGGCCCGGACGGGGATGCCGAGTTCGGCGAGCCGGGCCGCGTACCGGCGCACGGTGCGGACGTCGACCTCCAGCCGCGCGGCGAGTTCGGCGCCGGTGAGGCCGGGGCGCGCCTGGAGCAGTTCGAGCAGGGCGAGGGCGCGGCTGACCGGGTGTTCCACGGGGTCTGCGCTCCTCGGGCCGACGGCTGTTCGGCCGATCGGGTCGATGAGCCGATTAATCCGGTCGAGTTCTGTCCGGATGAGATTCTAGGGTCGGAGTCGACGAGGGGCGGCCGGGCGGCCTTTCCCGGTGCCCCGTCGACGGCCGCGCGGCCCCGTACCTCAGGACACTCCAGAAGAGGACCGTTCCCCATGAGCACCTTCGTACTCGTTCCCGGTTTCTGGCTCGGCGGCTGGGCCTGGGACGCGGTGGCCGAACCACTGCGCGCCGCGGGCCACACCGTGCACGCGGTGACCCTGCCCGGGCTCGCCGAACGGGCCGGCGAGGCCTCGCCCGAGACCGGCGCGCAGGCCCACATCGACGATCTGACCGAACTGCTGGTCCGCGAGGACCTCCGGGACGTGGTCCTGGTCGCGCACAGCGGCGGCACCATCGCCGTGAGCGGTGCGGCCGACCGGGTGCCGGAGCGGATCCGCCGGGTGGTCTGGGTCGACTCCGGCCCGATGCCCGGCGGCGCCGCGATCGCCGACCTCTGGGACCCCGCCTACCGCGCCGCGCTGGAGGCCTCGCTGGTCGACGGCTGGCGGCTGCCGCTGCCCTCCTGGGAGCTGCTGGCCTCGGGCGGCGCCGATGCGGCGGGGATCGACGAGGCCGGGCTGGAGCGGCTCCGCGCACGGGCGACCGACCAGCCGGGCCGGACCCTCTCCGAGCCGGTGCAGCTGACCGGCGGGGCCGCGAAGCTGCCGAAGGGCCTGGTGACGTGCTCGATCCCGCTGGCGCAGGTCCGCGAGATGATCGCCGCAGGCCACCCGTACTTCGCGGCGCTCGGCGGGCCGGAGTGGGAGCTGCGCGAGGTCGCGACCGGGCACTGGCCGATGTTCTCCCGGCCGGCCGAAACGGCGGCGGCGCTGGTCGAGTTGGCCGAGGCCGAGTAGCGGGCGCGGCCCGGGCGGTCGCGCGGACGGGGACGGACGCCGGTACGGTTTTGCCGACCGGCGCTTCGCCCGCGTGTTCGGCTTCGCCGGGCGGACGGGGCGGCGCAGGATGGGCACGGCACCACGGCACACCCGCCAGAGCACGGAGGAACACGGATGACCTCTCCCCAGTCCACCGCCCCCGAGGAGTACGACGTCATCGTGGTCGGTGCCGGGCCGACCGGAGAGAACGTGGCCGACCGGACGGCCGCCGCCGGGCTGCGCACCGTGATCGTGGAGAGCGAACTGGTCGGCGGCGAGTGCTCGTACTGGGCCTGCATGCCGAGCAAGGCGCTGCTGCGCCCGGTGGCCGCGCTGGCCGACGCCCGCGCGGTGGCCGGCTCCCGGGAGGCGGCCGGCGGCGCCCTGGACGCGGCCGCGGTGCTCGCCCGGCGAGACGCGTTCGCCTCGCACTGGCAGGACGACGGCCAGGTGAAGTGGCTCCGCGACACCGGAATCGACCTGGTCCGCGGCCACGGCCGGCTGGCCGGCGAGCGGCGGGTGACGGTCGAGTCGGAGGACGGCGGCGAGCGGCTGCTGGTGGCCCGGCACGCCGTGGCGGTCTGCACCGGCAGCCGGCCGGTGCTGCCGCAGGGCGTCCCGGGGCTGGCCGAGGCGCGCCCGTGGACCAACCGGGAGGCGACCGGATCGCCCGCCGTCCCCGGCCGGCTGGCGGTGGTCGGCGGCGGCGTGGTCGGCGTCGAGATGGCCACCGCCTGGCGGGCGCTGGGCTCCGAGGTGGTGCTGCTGGTCCGCGGCCACGGGCTGCTGCCCCGGATGGAGCCGTTCGCCGGCGAGCTGGTCGCGGACGGGCTGCGGGCGGCCGGGGTGGACCTGCGGTTCGGGGCGGAGGTCGCCGCGCTGGAACGGCGGGCGGCGGACGGCGGGCCCTCCGAGGTCACGCTGGTGCTGGGCGACGACGAGCGGCTGACCGTGGACGAGGTGCTGTACGCCACCGGGCGCGCCCCGCGCACCGCGGACATCGGCCTGGAGCAGGTCGGCCTGCACCCCGGCGACTGGCTCGACGTGGACGACAGCTGCACGGTGCTCGGGGTCGACGGCGGCTGGCTGTACGCGGCCGGGGACGTCAACCACCGGGCGCTGCTCACCCATCAGGGCAAGTACCAGGCGCGGATCACCGGGGCCGCCATCGCCGCGCGCGCCCAGGGGCGCCCGCTGGACACCACGCGCTGGGGCGCGCACGCCGCGTCCGCCGACAGCGCGGGCGCGCCGCAGGTGGTCTTCACGCACCCGGAGGTCGCGGCCGTCGGCCTGACCCTGGACGCCGCCGAGCGGGCCGGTCTGCGGGTCAAGGCCATCGACCACGACCTCGGCGCGGTCGCCGGCGCCTCGCTCTACGGCGACGACTACCGGGGCCGGGCCCGGGCGGTCTTCGACCTGGACCGGGAGGTGCTGGTCGGCGTGACGTTCGTCGGCCCCGGCGTCTCCGAACTGGTGCACTCGGCGACCATCGCGGTGGTCGGCGAGGTGCCGATCGACCGGCTCTGGCACGCGGTGCCCGCCTACCCGACGATCAGCGAGGTCTGGCTGCGGCTGCTGGAGGGCTGCCGGGGCTGACCACGCCCGGGCGGGGCCGCCGCCGGCCCCGCCGGCCCCGCCCGGCGCGGCGAGATGTGGCGGGCGGGCGGCGGCGGGACACTGGCCCGGGGAGGGGTGTCCGGGCGGGGCCGTTTCGCCGAGCAGGTGGTGTGTGGCAATGAGCGAAGTGCTGTTGGCCGTCGGAACCGAGAAGGGCCTCTTCCTCGGGCGCAGCCGCGACCGGGTGGACTGGGAGTTCAGCGGGCCGCACTTCAGGATGAACGCGATCTACTCCGTCGCGATCGACCGCCGGGACCACGGGAACGGCGGGCCCCGGCAGGACGGCGGCGTCCGGCTGCTGGTGGGCGCCGACAGCAGCCACTGGGGCCCGTCGGTCTGGCGCTCGGACGACCTCGGCGCCAACTGGTTCGAGCCTTCCACCCCCGCGATCCGCTTCCCCGAGCACACCGGGGCCTCGCTCACCCGGGTCTGGCAGCTCCAGCCGGCCGGCCCCGAGTCACCCGGTGTGGTCTACGCGGGCACCGAACCCGCCGCGCTGTTCCGCTCCTCGGACGGCGGCGAGAGCTTCGCCCTGGTCGAGGCGCTCTGGAACCACCCGCAGCGCGGCGAGTGGGGCGCCGGCTACGGCGGCCAGGGCCTCCACACGATCCTCACCGACCCGCGCGACCCGGAGCGGCTGCTGATCGCCGTCTCCAGCGGCGGCGTCTACCGCAGCAAGGACGGCGGCGCCAGCTGGGAGCCCTCCAACTCCGGTCTGCGGGCCGAGTTCCTGCCGGAGGAGAACCAGTACCCCGAGTTCGGCCAGTGCGTGCACAAGATCGCCCGGGACGCCGTCAACCCGGACCGGCTCTACCTGCAGAACCACGGCGGCGTCTACCGCAGCGACGACGGCGGCGCGAGCTGGCGCTCGATCGCCGACGGACTGCCCGCCGACTTCGGCTTCGCGATCGCCGCCCACCCACGCCGCGCCGACACCGCGTACGTGTTCCCGCTCGGCGGCGCCGACGACCGGATCCCGCCCGGCCGCCGCTGCCGGGTCTTCCGCACGAACGACGCCGGGGACAGCTGGCAGACGCTCGCCGAGGGCCTGCCCGGCGAGGACCACTACGGCATCGTGCTGCGCGACGCGCTGCGCACCGACGACGTCGAGCCCGCCGGCATCTACTTCGGCAACCGGACCGGTGACGTCTACGCGAGCCACGACGAGGGCGAGCACTGGGCGCTGCTGGTCTCCCACCTGCCGGACGTCCTCTGCGTACGGGCGGCCGTCATCGCGGACTGACGCACCACCGGGCGCGAGCGGGGCGGGAGCGGGGCGCGAGCGGGGCGGCGGGGCTCAGGTGTCGTACGTGCCGTCCCACGGGGCCTGGAAGCCGAGGCCGTCGGGGTGGAACTCGGCCCAGTCGTCCTGCGCCGCGTCCTCGCCGTGCCGTTCGACGACCAGGCCGAAGCGGCAGCCGTCGACGTGCACGGCGAAGGGCGCGATCGCGATGTCCCCGAACTCCCGCTCCGGCAGGGTGTCCAGCCACCGCACCAGCAGGCCGCCGGCGGCCGCCGCGGCCTCGCCGCCGAACGCGCCCGGCACCGCCTCGATCCAGGAGTCCAGGTGGTGCCCGGCCGCGTCGAACCGGTGCAGCACGGCGTAGCAGCGCCGGTCCGCCGTCCCCTCCGGGACGGCGTAGGTGACGGAGGCGAAGAACTGACCGCCTCGGAACCGGCCGACGGTGTCGGTGCGGTAGCCGGGCTCGTAGCCGATCGGGATGACCTCGGGGACGCTCACGCCGGAACGGTAGGCCCCGGCACCGACAGCCCGGGCGGCTCGGCGCAGGGCGCGGAACACCGCCCGGACGCCCGCCACCGGCGGCTCCGGCGCCCGGGGCGGGGCGAGGTGGCCGCCGGTGTCCTACGCGGTCCGGCGGGTCGCGGTGGCGGACGGTCCGGCCCGGGCGCTGATCGCCCGGCCGCCGCCGTCCTGCCCGCCGGGCGAATCCGGTTGATCCGGACGGGTCGTTCACCGAGCATGGCGGGGAACCGGGCGCGCCCGAGGGGTGCGCCGACGCGCGAGGATCGGACGGACGGCGTGGCGGAGAAGGAACCTGACTGGCAGTACGGCTACGGGGCCGACGGCGCGGCCCTCGTGCGGTACGAGCGCGGGGAGCGGGAGGGGCGCCCCTGGGCCGACCGGCTGGCCGTGGTCGACCCCCGTGCCGACCTGGCCGCCCAGGTCGCCCACGTGCGGGCGGAGATGGCGGGCTGGGTGGTCTCCGGACCGGTCGGACTCGGCCAGGAGCTGGTGCGCCAGGGGGCGTCGGTGCTGCGCCACGGCCACACCATGCAGCGCGCGCTCACCGACGCGCCGCCGGCCGAGGGCTGGGAGGCCTGGGCGGCGACCCCGCTGCGGCACGGGTTCCGCACCGTTCCGTGCGACCGCGGAGCCGCCGCGCTGCTCCCGGCCTCGCTGGCCGCCTTCGGCCCCGGCCACCCCGACCACCGCCCGGAGGAGCACGCGGACGACCAGCCCGCGGTGCAGCGGCTGGCCGAACTGCTCGCCGGGGAGGTCATAGGCCCTCTGCTGTCGTCCAGCGCCCTGGTGGTGGACGAGGCCGACCGGGTGGTGGCCGGAGCCGTCCTGACCGACTGGAACGGGCTGCCCTGGATCGCGAGCGTGTTCCGCGACCCGGCACTCGGCTACCCCGGTCTCGGCCGCGACCTGCTGCGCCGCGCCGTCGGTGCCGTCGCCCTCGCGGGCAGGACGGACATCGGGCTGGCGGTGACCGAGGGCAACACGGCCCGACGGCTGTACGAGGAGATGGGTTTCACCGTGACCGAGACGTCGCTGACGGTCATCGTCCCCTGAAGCCCCACCGATAGCGACCCACCGGTGGTGACCCGCCGGTGGTGACCCACCGGTGTGCCACCACCGGATTCCACCCTGGAGCCGGCCCTCAGGGGCGGGCCAGCTCCAGGACGGCTATCCCGGCCAGTACGGCCGCACTGGCCGCCATCCGCAGCCGTCCGAGGCGCTCGCGGAAGACCAGGGCGGCGATCAGCGCGGCGATCACGATGCTGGTCTCGCGCAGCGCGGCGATCGTCGCGAGGTTCCCCCGGGACTGCGCCCAGACCACCAGCCCGTAGGCGGTCAGCGACAGCACGCCGCCCAGCACCCCGAACGGGACCGCCGGACCGGCCCCGACCAGCAGGCCCCGGCCGCGGCGCGCCCAGGCGATCAGGGCCAGCACCGGGCCCTGGAGCAGGAACAGCCAGGCGACGTAGCCGCCGACGGTGCCCGCCTGCCGCACACCGCCGCCGTCCGACACGGTGTACCCGGCGATCATCACGCCCGTCCCGGCCGCCGCCGCGAGCGCGGGCAGCTGGGCCCGGCCCGGTATCCCGTGGGCGAGGGCCAGCCCCGCCAGACCGCAGGAGATGACGGCCACACCGAGCAGTTCCCCGCCGCCGAGCCGGTCGCCGAGGACGGTGACCGACAGCACCGCCACCAGCAGCGGCGCCGAACCGCGGGCGATCGGGTACATCTGCCCGAAGTCCCCCAGCTGGTAGGCGCGCAGCAGGAGCAGCTGGGAGGTCACCTGCAGCACCACCGAGGTGATCAGGTACGGCCAGGCCGCGGCCGCCGGGATCGGGTTGAGCGCGACCAGGACCACCGCACAGGCGGTGTAGGCGAGGTTGATCAGCGCGAAGCCGACCAGCTTGTCCTGGATCCGGTGCGCGAGCCCGTTCCAGACCGCGTGCAGCACGGCGGCACTCAGGACGGCCGCGGGGACGGCGGCGGACATGGCGGGGCTCCCCTCCTGCGGGCGGCCGGACGGCCGGCGGATCACCGGGCCCGGAATCGGGTTCCACGGTACACTGGTTCCATGGAAGAGCATTCCGAATTCTCTCCGCTGGAATCCCAGCTGGCCGCCCACATCCGCGCCCGGCTCGGCGCACTGCGCGGCAGCGAGGAGCGGGTCGCCCGGGTGCTCCTCGCCCGGGGCGCCGACCTGGTCGGCCTCAGCGTGAGCGACGTCGCCGAGCTGGCCGGAACGGCGCCCTCCTCGGTGGTCCGCGCCTGCCAGCGGCTCGGCTTCCGCGGCTACCAGGAGCTGAAGATCGCCGCCGTCCGGCAGGCCCCGGCCGCCGGGCCCGATCCCGCCGACACCCGGGACCCGGCCGCCCGCGCGCTGGCCGACACCGTCCGCGCCGCCCGCGAGGCGCTCGACGGGATCACCACCACGCTCGCCCCCGAGCGGCTGCGGGCGGCGGCCGGGGCGCTGAACGCCGCCGACCACGTGCTGGTCCTCGGCGCGGGCCTGTCAGGCGCGGTGGTCGTCGACGCCGCGTACCGGCTGCGCGCGCTGGGCCTGCGCACCGACTCCCCCGCCGACCCGATCACCGCCCAGCTGGCCGCCGCGCAGCTGCCGCCCACCGCCGTCTGCCTGGCCGTCAGCCACACCGGTGCCACCCGCACCGTGGTCGACGCCGCCCGCCTCGCCCGCGACAACGGCGCCACCGTCGTCGCGCTCACCAGCTACGCCCGCTCGCCGCTCGGCGACACCGCCGCCCACACCCTGGTCGCCGGCGGCCAGGACCTGGTCTTCGGCCTGGAGACCACCGCCGGCCGGCTCGCCCACCTGGCGGTGCTGGACGCCCTCACCCTGACCCTGCTGGCCCTGCGCGGCGAACCCGCCGAGCGGGCCCTGCGGCTGTCCGCCGACGTGACCGCCGACCACGCCTATTAGGGGAGGGAACGGCGGACGGCCGAAAGCGCCCTTCCCTTCCGGCGCGGCACGCCGTCCGCGCCACCGCCGGCGCGCCCGTCCAGCCGGTGAAACGGCCGCAAGGACGGTCGGTGGCGGTGTGTAGGCTCGCGGGCATGGCAAGGGTGACGCGGGACGACGTGGCGAGGGCGGCGGGGACGTCGACTGCGGTCGTGAGTTATGTGATCAACGACGGGCCGCGTCCGGTGGCCGCCGCGACGCGGGCCCGGGTGCTCGCCGCCGTCGAGGAACTGGGGTACCGGCCGAACCGGGTCGCGCAGGCGATGGCCCGGCGGCGCACCGACCTCATCGGCATGGTCGTGCCCGACGCCCGCCAGCCCTTCTTCGCCGAGCTCGCGCACACCGTGGAGCGCGCGGCCGCCGAGCGCGGCCGACTGCTGCTGATCGGCAACTCCGACTACGCGAACGAGCGCGAGGCCCACTACATCCGCGCCTTCCTCGGCATGCAGGTGGACGGCCTGATCCTGGTGACCCAGGACCCGTCCGCCCCCGGCGTCACCGGTATGGACGCCACCGAGGGGACGCCGGTCGTCCTGCTGCACCACCGCGCCGAGACCGAGCGCGGGATCGCGGTGGTCGCGGACGACGAGGGCGGCGCCCGCGAGGTCGTCCACCACCTGCTCGGCCACGGGCACGCCGAGGTGCACTGCTTCGGCGGCACCTTCGCGCTCAGCCCGAGCGACCCGGTGACCGTCCGCACCGCCGGCTGGGCCGCCGCGCTCGCCGAGGCGGGCCTGTCCACCGAGGGCCGGCTGACCCGGGCTCCGTTCGACCGCGTGCGGGCGCACCGGGAGGCGCTCGCGCTGCTGGCGCGCGCCGACCGGCCGACCGCCGTCTTCTGCGCCACCGACGACCAGGCGATCGGTCTGCTGCGGGCCGCCGACGACCTGGGCATCCGGGTGCCGGAGGACCTCGCGGTGGCCGGGTTCGACGACATCGCCGAGGCGGTGATCGCCGGACCGCCGCTGACCAGCGTGGCCACCGCGCAGGCGGAGATGGCGCGCGCCGCCGTCGACCTGGTGCTGAGCGCGGGCGCGGACGGCGGTCCGGCGCCGGCCGCCGGGGCCCGGACGTTCCCGGCCCGGATGGTGGTCCGCCGCTCCTGCGGCTGCACCGGGAACTGACCGCCGCAGCGGGACCGGACACCCTGCCGGTGCTCCGCACCCGCCTGCGCGGGGGGCACCGCCGTCGGAAGCGACCGGGGGGGCGGACCCCGGCTACGCGTCCTCCCCCACCCCGGCGGCGGGCCCGCCATACGGCCCGGGCCGCCGCCCGGGTCAGCTCCCGGCGCGGGTGAGCCGGCGGAAGACGACGGCCACCACCAGGGCGGTGAGCACCAGCAGCAGACCGGCCTCGACGAGCTGGACCGGGACGAGGTCCGACACCGGGTGGAACTGCCCCCAGGAGGCCTGCGCCGTCGCGCAGGCCCCGGACGCGTCCACGCATTCGGCGGCGGTCAGCCTGGTGCCGTCCGGGAGCACCACCCCCTGCTCCACCAGCCAGGCGTTGGCGGGCTGGACGAAGCCGCTCATGAGGTTGTCGTACGGCTGCTCCATGGAGACCCGCGGCCAGAAGTACGGCCGCACCGCGACCACCACCGCGTGGGCGACGGCCACCACCGCACCGCTCACCAGCACGGCGGCGACGGTGCGCCGCACCAGCTGGCCGACCAGCACCCCCAGCGCCAGTCCGAACAGCGACCAGACGACGGGGGCCACCCCGAGCACGGGGTAGGTGAAGGCCTGGAACGGCGGGTCGAAGGCGACGGGGTTGTGCACGATGTCCGACCACCACACCCAGCTGGTCAGCACGGACAGCGCGGCGGACAGCAGCAGCACGGCCGCGCCGGGAACGGCGAGCCGGACCGCCAGCCAGCGGCGCGGGGTGACGGACTGCGCCAGGACCATCCGCAGGGTGCCGCGCTCGTACTCCTGGGCGAGCAGCGGCCCGCCGAGGAACATGCCGAGCAGGACCGGAACGGCGGTGACGGCCGGCTGGAGGACGTCCGTGAACATCCGGCTCAGCATCTCGACCCGGCCCGCCTGCACCCGGCACCCGAGGTCCTCCCAGGACCGCGGCTGGTAGCAGTCGGTCTGGTGCATGAGCTCGATCCGGTCCTGGAGGAGGACGTGCAGGGCGAGCAGGAGGAGTGCGGCGAGGACCGTCAGGATGACCATCAACCGGACGGCCGCGCGGCTTTGACGCCAGATCAGCCAGAACACCCGGCCGGTACCGCGCGAGGAGCCGGCCGGGGCGGGCCGTTCGCCCGCGCGGTCCGCTGGCACCGGGGCGGGCGGGCCGGTCAGGGTGCTGGTGCTCATGCGGCGGCCTCGCGATCGGCGGCGGGGAGGGGGGCGGGGCCGGGCAGGGAGTCGGGAGCGGGCACGGGGTCGGGATCCGCGGGCCGAGCCGGGGCCGGGGTGCGGAGGTACGCCAGCAACAGCTCCTCCAGGCTCGGCCGGACCGACTCCCAAGGACCGTCGACCGGCTCGCCGGTGTGCAGCAGCGCGGTGACCTGGCGGCCCCGGACCCGCCGCTCCACCGCGGTGCCGGGGGGCAGTTCGGCCCCGTCGGCGACGCCGGTGAGCAGCTGATGGCCGTCGAGGATCTCCTCCAGATCCCCGCCCAGCCGGATCCGGCCCGCCTGCACCAGCAGCAAGTGGTCGATGACACCGTCGAGTTCGGGCAGGATGTGCGAGGAGACCAGGATGGTGGTGCCGCGTTCGGCGGCCTCGGCCATCAGCAGGCCCATCAGCTCGTGGCGGGCCAGCGGGTCGAGGTCGGCCATCGGCTCGTCGAGCAGGAGCAGTTCGGCGCGCTTCCCGAGGGCGAGCGCGAGCGCGACCCTGGTCCGCTGGCCGCCGGAGAGCGATCCGATGCGCGCGCGGGGGATCAACTCACCGAGATCGACCACCCGTTGGGCGACCTCCTCGTCCCACCCGGGGTTGAGGTCGCGCCCCATGCGCAGCGTCTCCGCCACCGTGAAGGAGGGGTAGAGCGGCTTCTCCTGGGTCACGTAGGCGACCCGGGCGCGCGTCTGCGCGCTGCTCGACGCCTCGCCGAGCACCCGCAGTTCGCCCTCGGTCGGCTCGATCAGCCGGGCGGCCAGGCCGAGCAGGGTGCTCTTGCCCGCCCCGTTGGCCCCGACCACGCCGCAGATCCGGCCGGCCGGGACGGTGAAGGTGCAGTCGCGCAGCGCCCACAGGCCGCCGCGGTACCGCTTGCCCAGCCCCACGGCCTCGACGGCCGGCCGCTCCCCGGCCGGCCCCCCGCCCTCGATCGGCACCCCCTGTGCCGGTACGGATGTCGCGTCCGTCATGTGCTCCCCCCGCCCTCCCTAGTTCGGTGCGGCCGGATCCGCCGGCCCGGTTGACGCGTGCGGTGCCGCCGGGGCGCCGGTGGCGCCGACGCCGGTCTCGAAGCGCTGCTCCAGTACGGAGGCCATCAGCGCGGCGATGTCCTCCCGTTCGAGTCCGGCCGCGCGGGCCTCGTCGACCCACCCGACCAGCCCGGCCCGCAGCGGGCCGTCGGCGGCCGCCTCCGGCCGGGCGAGCGAGCGGCGGACGAAGGTGCCGAGCCCCGGCCGGGGTTCGACCAGCCCCTCGCGCTCCAGTTCGCGGTAGGCCTTCAGCACGGTGTTGGGGTTGATCGCGGTCCGCTCGACCACCTCCCGCGCGGTCGGCAGCTTGTCCCCCGGCTGGAGCACACCGAGCCGCAGCGCCTGCTTGGTCTGCTGCACGATCTGCTGATAGGTGGAGACGCCGCTGCGCCGCTCGATGCGGTACTCGATCACACCCGCCAGACCCTTTCACTAGTTGATTAGTGGAAGGGTGGCGGACGGCGGCGTCGCGGTCAAGTCGGAGCGGGGGGTCCCCGGGGCTACGGGCGGAACAGCAGCCGCAGGCCGTCGTCGTCCACGACCCGCCGGTAGCCGAACAGCTCGTACCGGCCGAGCATCCGGACGGTGTCCTCGACCGCGCAGGGCGCGTGCACGCTGGGATCGGCGAGGTCGACGGCCACCCACTGCGGCCCGCCCCGCGGCCCCTCGCCCAGGGGCGGCGCCGGCTCGCGGCAGACCAGGGCGACCGCCGTGCGCCCCGCCAGCTGCGCGGCGAGGCGGTTGGACGCGGCGACGGTGGCGCCGTCGGGTATCCGGGCGAGCATCGCCCTGGTCGCGGCGAGGCGGGGCGAGGTGCCCCAGGCCCCGGGGGCGGCGATCTCGTGCAGCGGGTAGACCGGAAGCGTCACGACGGCGACCAGGCCGGCGACCGCCAGCGCGCGCCGGGCCCGGCGGACGGCGGCGCGGTCGGGTGCCGCCGGGCCGGCCCCGGCGGCGCCCCCGCGGGCGAACGCGCCCGTCCGGTCCAGGGCGTCCACCAGGGCCGCCAGCAGCAGCGGCATCAGCACCGCGCTGTAGTGGTAGCCCACCCCCCAGTAGTGCGGATTGTCGGCGAGCAGCCGCCAGGCCAGGGTCGGCACGCAGAGCAGCGCCAGCGGCGAGCGCAGCCCCAGGAACCCGGCGGTCGCGGCCGCCAGCCCGAGCAGCAGCCACTTCAGCGGCGGCCAGACCAGCCGGGCGGCCGTCTGCCAGGGCGCGCCGGCGGCCTCCCCGGCACCCATCTGCCCCCAGTAGTCGAACGCGCCGCCGGGGTTGAACGACGGCAGGACCACCAGCACGGTCAGCGCCGTCGCGGCCACCCCGAACACCGCCGCCCCGAAGCCCAGCGCCCGGACCCCGCTCCCGCGCGGCGCCCGGGCGAACACCAGCGCCCCGACGGCGGCCGCCGTCAGACCGAGGTCCTCCTTCACCAGCACCAGCGGCAGCGCCCAGAGCACCGCCGCGACCGGCCGCCCGCGCCCCAGCGCGGTGGCCGCGAACGCCAGCAGCGGCACGGCGAACGCGATCTCGTGGAAGTCGTCGGCCGCTGCCTCGACGATCCCCCAGGACAGCCCGATCAGGCAGCCCGTGGTGCCCGCGAGTCTCCATCCGCCGACCTCGTAGGCCCACCGGCTGAGCGGCACCACGGCCAGCGCCATCAGCACCGCCTGGGCGAGGAGCAGCGTCAGGGCGCTCGGGAACGCCCGGTAGAACGGGGCGAGCGCGGCCAGCAGCGGGTGGAAGTGGTCCCCGAGCAGGTGGTAGCCGGGCCCCTTGAGCAGGACGACCGGTGCCCGCCCGTGCGCGTAGCCGCGCACCGCCTGCTCGAAGATCCCCAGGTCGTAGGCCTGGGTCAGGACGCGCCGGTGCCGGTTGACGGCGACGCAGGAGTAGAGCACGGCGAACAGCCCGGCCAGTCCCCAGGACAGGGGCCGGGGCCGCCGGAGGGAGCGGAGCACCCTGCGGAGCACCCACATGCGCAAACCACCCTTCCACTATTGAATTAGTGGAAGGGTGGTGGAACCTCCGAGCGACCGTCAACCCCCGCCCCCTTCCGGGCACGTTCCGGCAGGGGGGTACCCCTGCACCGGAGAGTGGGGTTAACTCCCCCATCGGAAAGGGGGTTTCTCGGGTTTCGGCACAGCCTCCCGACCCGACAGAATGCCCCCATGAGCCCAGAGCCCACCACCCTGACGCCGCCGGTTCCGGCCGCACCACCGCAACGCGACCCGGACGGCAGCGACTTCGCCCAGCTCACCCGCCGAATAACCGAGGAGGGGCTGCTCGACCGCCGCTACGGCTACTACGCGGCCCGCTTCGGCGTCACGCTGGCCGCGTTCGCGGGCGGCTGGTACGCCCTGTTCGCGCTGGGCGACACCTGGTGGCAGCTCGCGCTGGCCGTCGCGATGTCCCTCGTCTTCGGTCAGCTCGGCCTCCTGGCCCACGACCTGGCGCACCGACAGGTGTTCGGCGGGCGGCGCAACAGCGAGACCGGCGGGCGGATCGTCGCCAACCTGCTGATGGGCATGAGCTACGGCTGGTGGATGAACAAGCACACCCGCCACCACGCCAACCCCAACCACGAGGGCCGGGACCCCGACGTCTCCCCCGACATCGTCGTCTGGTCGCAGGACCAGGCCCGGGAGTCCCGCGGGGCGGCCCGGTTCATCGGCCGGTGGCTGGCGTTCCTGTTCGTCCCGCTGCTCTTCCTGGAAGGCCTCAACCTCAGCTTCAACAGCTTCCGCGCCCTCCGCAGCCCCTACCTGAAGCGCCCCCGGCTGGAGGGCACCCTGCTCGTCCTGCACTTCCTGCTCTACTTCGGGGCCGTGTTCACCGCCCTTCCGGCCGGCAAGGCGGTCGCCTTCCTCGCCGTCCACCAGGCCCTCTTCGGCGTCTACCTGGGCTCCGTCTTCGCGCCGAACCACAAGGGCATGCTGATGGTGACTCCGGAGATGCGGCTGGACTTCCTCCGCCGCCAGGTGCTGACCTCGCGCAACGTCCGCGGCAACCCCGTCCTCGACACGCTGATGGGCGGCCTCAACTACCAGGTGGAGCACCACCTCTTCCCCAGCATGCCGACCCCGGCACTCCCCCGCGCCGCCCGGATCACCCGCCGGTTCTGCGCGGAGAAGGGCATCGCGTACTACGAGACCGGGCTGCTCCGCTCCTACCGCGAGATCTTCACCCACCTCCACCACACCGGCGAGCCGCTGCGCGCGGACCACTGAGCGGCCCGCACGGCGCCGGTCACCGGACGAGCTCGGCGGCGAGCAGGTCCATCAGCAGGTTGTCGTGCCAACGGCCGTCGGAGCCGCGCTCGTACTGGCGCATCACGCCCACGGGGCGGAAGCCGACCTTCTCGTAGCAGCGGATCGCCGGGGCGTTGTCGACCGCCGGGTCGATGACCAGCCGGTGGAAGCGGTGGTGGTCGATCAGGTGGCGGGCCAGGGTGCGGACGGCGTCGGTGCCGTAGCCGCGGCCGTGGCGGGCCGGATCGAGGTAGATGTCCAGGCCGGCGTGGCGGTACTCGTCGTCGTCGTTGGCGTACCACTGGACGGCGCCGACGATCCGGCCCTCGGCCTCGATGGCGAAGGTCTCGGTGCCGGACTCGGCGAGATCGGTGGTGACGGCCTCGGTGAGGTCGTCACCACCGCGCCAGCGGGCGAAGACCTCGGGGGTGCGGCGGATCGCCACCAGGGCCGGGATGTCCTCGGTGGCGGCCGGCCGGAGCGTGACGTGCGCGCCGTGCAGAATCGTCCCCATACCTGCGGATGCTTCCACGGAACGCCGCGTACGGCGAACGGTTTTCGGCTTTGCACGCACCACCTCCCACCGGGGATGATTCGCCGTCGTGACACGTCTGCTGATCTTCTTCCTCCTCCTGGCGGGCTACCTCGTGTACCGGGTCGTCCGCCGCAAGCGCCATCTGCGGTGGGCCAGGGCCGGCTTCGACCCGGCGGCGTACGGCATGCCCCCGCGCGAGCGCCTGGACCCGACCCGGGCCGGTCCGCCCGCCCCGCTGGAGCGGCGGAAGCGCTCGCAGGCGATCGCCGACGCGGCCTGGGCCGGGGACTGGCGCCCGGCGGCCGCGTACGTCGCCGAGGCCGGTGACCACTGGGACGAGCGGTGGGACCGGATGGGCCTGCTGGCGGCGATAGCCGCCGACGGCGACGGCTGGCTGGGCGCCTGGCGCTCCGCCGAGCCCGGTGACTGCGACGCCGCCACCCTGGAGGCGAAGCTGATGGTGCACCGCGCCTGGGAGGTGCGCGGCTCCGGCTACCGGCACGAGGTCGGCGACGACGCGATCAACGCGTTCCGCGAGCTGCTGCCGGCCGCGGTCGAGGCGGCCCGCCGGGCGGCCCTGCTGGACCCGGCGAACCCGGGCCCGTGGGTGGTGATCGTGACGGCGGCGCGCGGGGCGCAGTTCACCCCGGAGCAGTTCCAGGAGGCCTGGGACGAGCTGGTGAAGCGCGCCTGGTACCACTACGAGGGCCACTGGCAGGCCATGCAGTACTGGTGCGAGAAGTGGTTCGGCTCGAACAAGCAGATGCTGGCCTTCGCGGAGCGCGCCATGGACGCGGCCCCGCCCGGCAGCCCGCTGGGCGGGATCTACCTGCACGCCCTCGCGGAGCTGGAGGGGCGCCGCAGCATCGCCGGCACCCTGGCGGCGGACAAGACCAAGTGGCGCGTCGAGAACCTCGCCGCCCAGCTGCGGCAGGTCCGGCCGGACGACGAGCGGCTGCCGCAGCTGCGGCACCTGCTGGCGCACTTCGCCGGCGAGGTGGAGGCGTACGAGGTCGCGCTGGAGCAGTTCCGGGCGATCGGGCCGTGGTGCGGCGCGCGGCCGTGGAGCGACCGGGACGACCCGGTGGAGGCGTTCGACCTGGCCCGCGCGCTGGCGGTGAAGCGGGCCAAGGCGGAGCCGCTGGCGGCCGAGCTGCGGCCGGCGAAGAACACCGGCGCCGGGCAGGGGCTGTAAGGCGGGAGAGGGAGGGGCGCTCCCCACGTAGCGCCCCTCCCCCGCCCACGCTTCGGGGCGGGACTCAGGCGGTCTCGACCGGGAGGCCGGCCTCGGACCAGTCCTGGATGCCCTCGCGGTACTTGCGGACGTTCGTGTAGCCGAGGGCGGTCAGGCGGTCGGCGACCTGGCCGCTGTTGGGGCACGCCGCGTTGGAGCAGTAGGTGACGATCGCGGCGTCGCGGTCCGGCAGCAGCTCGGGCGCCAGCCGGTCCACGTCGGCCCGGACCAGTTCGATCGCGCCGGGCAGGTGCTGCTGGGCGTAGTAGTCGCCGCCGAGGGTGTCGACGACGGTGACGGAACCGGTCTCCATGGCCGAGGCCAGTTCGTCGCGGGTGATGAGCACGGTCATGCTGCGGCCTCCTGGGGCTGCGCCTCGATTCGGACTATAGTCCGCTTATGACTCAGGACAGTACCGGACCGCAGTCCGCTTCCGCAATGCCCGAGGGCGCCGTGCCCCTGGAGCTGCTGCGCACCCCGCCGCCCGTCGAGCGCGCCGACGCCGCCCGCAACCGGGCCGCCGTGCTGGAGGCGGCGGCGCGACTGTTCGCCGAGCACGGTGCCGAGGCGGTCTCGATGGACCAGGTGGCCGCCGCGGCCGGTGTCGGCAAGGGCACCCTGTTCCGCCGCTTCGGCGACAAGGCCGGGCTCGGCGCGGCCCTGCTGGACGCGCGGGAACGCGCGCTCCAGGAGGCCGTCCTGCGGGGGCCGGCGCCGCTCGGGCCCGGGGAGGCGGGTGCCGGGCCGACGAGCGGCGAGCGGCTGGCGGCGTTCGTCGGCGCCTACCTGGACTACCTGCTGGACCATCTCGACCTGGTCCGGATGTCCGAGACGGCCGGCCGGGGCTCGCGCTACCGGATCGGCGCCTACCGGTTCTGGCACCGGCACGTCGCCCTGCTGCTCGGCGCGGCCGGGCGGAGCGAGGACCCCGAGCACGACGCGCACGCCCTGCTGGCGGTGCTGGCGGCCGAGCACGTGGCCGCCCTGCTCCCCGAGTTGGGCGAGGAGCGGATCCGGGCCGGAGCCCTGCGGCTCGCCGCCCGGACGGTGTGAGGACCGGGACGGTGCGGGGCCGCGATCCGCGACGAGCCCGGGGTGGCCGTCGCGCAGGCGCCGGCGTGGTCGACCACGGGACGACCACCTCCGGTGGCCGGGCCGGAGAAGGGCCGGAAGAATTTCCGGACGGCTGTCGAAACGGCCTCCGTCCGTTCGACGCAGGGGTGAGAGGCGGGGAGAGGCCCCGCCCGCACACCGACGAGGAGTGAGCCGCCATGCCGCGTTTCCTGTCACTGATCCGCATCGACGAGCAGCAGGCCTCCGAGTTCCAGTCCGACCCCGGCTTCGAGGAGCGGATGGGCGCCCTGTTCGAGGAGATCACCAAGGCCGGGGTGATGCTGGACACCGCTGGGCTGCTGCCCACCAAGGAGGGCACCCGGCTGCTCTGGGACGGCGGGAAGGTGACCTGCACCGACGGCCCGTTCACCGAGACCAAGGAGGTCGTGGGCGGCTACGCCCTCCTCCAGTGCAAGGACAAGGCCGAGGCCGTCGAGTGGACCCGGCGCTTCCTGGCGACGCACCCGGCGCACTGGCGCGTCGGCGCCGAACTGCGCCAGATCGACGAGAACGCTACGCCGCCGGAGGCGTGACCGGCGGGGCGGTGGTTTGCCCCGGCGGACGGCGGCTGCTCTGATGGGTGATCGTGACGGAGCGCAGCGCGGAACCGGCGGGGCCGGCCCGGACGGCGGGGGCGGCCGGGGCCGCGGAGGCGGCCAGGACGGTCGAGACCGTCTTCCGGATCGAGTCCGCGCGGATCATCGCGGGCGTCACCCGGATCGTGCGCGACGTCGGCATCGCCGAGGAGTTGGCGCAGGACGCGCTGGTCGCCGCCCTGGAGCAGTGGCCCGAGTCGGGCGTCCCGGACCGTCCGGGCGCCTGGCTCACGGCCACCGCCAAGCACCGCGCGATCGACCTGGTCCGCCGCCGGGAGACGTACGCGCGCAAGCTCGCCGAGGTCGGGCGGACGCTGGAGGACGTGCCGCCGCCCGAGCCGTCCGGGCCGGACGACATCGACGACGACCTGCTGCGGCTGGTCTTCACCGTCTGCCACCCGGTGCTGTCGGCACCGGCCCGGATCGCGCTCACCCTGCGGCTGCTCGGCGGGCTGACCACGGCGGAGATCGCCCGGGCCTTCCTCTCCACCGAGCCGACCGTGGCCCAGCGGATCGTGCGCGCCAAGCGGACGCTGGCGCAGGCCGGGACACCGTTCGAGGTCCCGTACGGGGAGGAGCGGGTGGCCCGCCTCTCCTCCGTGCTGGAGGTCGTCTACCTGATCTTCAACGAGGGCTACGCGGCGACCGCCGGGGACGACCTGCTCCGTCCCGCGCTCTGCGAGGACGCGCTGCGGCTGGCCCGGGTGCTGGCCGCGCTGATGCCCGCGGAGCCGGAGACGCACGGGCTGGCGGCGCTGCTGGAGTTCCAGGCCTCCCGGACGGCCGCCCGCACCGGTCCGGACGGCGTCCCCGTGCTGCTGGCCGACCAGAACCGCGCCCGCTGGGACCGGCTGCTGATCCGGCGCGGCCTCGCCGCCCTGCAGCGGGCGGGCACCGGGCCGTACGCGGTGCAGGCCGCGATCGCCGCCTGCCACGCGCGGGCCGCGCGGTACGAGGACACCGACTGGGCGACCATCGCCGCGCTGTACGGCCGGCTGATGGCGCTCACGCCCTCCCCGGTGGTGGAGCTGAACCGGGCCGTGGCGCTGTCGATGACCGAGGGGCCGGCGGTGGCGCTGGAGGTGGTGGACGCGCTGGGGGCGGAGCCGGCGCTGCGCGGGTACCACCTGCTGCCGAGCGTCCGGGGCGATCTGCTGGCCCGGCTGGGGCGGGGGGCCGAGGCGCGGGCGGAGTTCGACCGGGCGGCGGGCCTCACCCGCAATGTCCGGGAGCGGGAGCTGCTGCTCGCCAAGGCGGCGGAGGCGGCCGAGGCGGCAGCAGCCCGAGCGGACGAGGGTGGAGGGTGGAGGGTGGAGGGTCGAGGGTCGAGGGTTGAGCGCTGAGGGCTGAGGGCTGAGGGCTGAGGGTGCGGGGGCTCAGAGGGCGTCGTCGAGGCGCAGCCGGGCGCTGACCTGGCCGAGGCCGTCGGCCAGCACGGTCAGCTGCTCCCGGGTGAGCACGTCGATCAGCAGTTCGCGGACCAGCGCGACATGGCCGGGGGCCGCCTCGCGCAGCATCTCGTCCCCCTGGTCGGTGAGTTCGGCGAAGACGCCGCGCACATCGCTGGGGCAGGAGCGGCGGCTGACCAGGCCCATCTTCTCCAGCTGGGTGACCTGGTAGGTCAGGCCGCTCTTGGAGGTGACCAGCTTGTCGGCCAGCTCGGTCATGCGCAGCGAGCCGGCCGGGGCGGCGGAGAGGTGGACGAGGATCTCGTACTGGGTGTGGGAGAGGCCCGAGTCCTCCTTGAGCTGGCGTTCCAGGCGGCGGTTGAGGAGGTTGCTCGCGGTGACGAAGCTCCGCCAGGCGGCCATCTCCTCCTCGTCGAGCCACCGGGGCTCGTGCAAGGAGGCGGCGGAGGGGGGCGCCGAGGGTGCGGACGAGGTGGAGGGCATGGGGGGCATGGTACTCCTATTGTTCAAATTCGAACGAAGGTGTACGGTCTAAGCGGGTTAAAGTTCAAATTTGAACTACCGGCCCGTACAGACCCGCCGGGGGCCAGAGGAGAAGAGCCGCCATGAGCACCACCGCACCCGGGCGCATGCCCGCCCTCTACCTGTCGCACGGCGCGCCGCCGCTCGCCGACGACCCGGTCTGGCCCGGCGAGCTGGCCGCCTGGTCCGCCGACCTGCCGCGCCCCAAGGCGATCCTGATGGTCTCCGCGCACTGGGAGGAGGCCCCGCTCGCGCTCGGCGCCGTCACCACCGTGCCGCTGGTCTACGACTTCTGGGGCTTCCCCGAGCACTACTACCACGTCCAGTACGCCGCCCCCGGCGCACCGCAGCTCGCCGAGCGCGTGCGCAAGCTGCTGCGCGCCCCCGGGACGCCGGTCCAGGACATCCCCGACCGCGGCCTGGACCACGGCGCGTACGTCCCGCTGGTGGAGATGTTCCCGGAGGCGGACATCCCCGTCCTCCAGGTCTCCATGCCGACCCTGGACCCGCAGCGGCTGATGGAGATCGGCCGCCGGCTCGCCCCGCTGCGCGACGAGGGCGTGCTGATCGTCGGCAGCGGCTTCTTCACCCACAACCTGCGGGCGCTCAGCGACGACGGCCGGATCACCTCGGTGATGGCCGAGTTCGACGACTGGGGCCGGCGCGCCCTGGAGGCCCAGGACCTCGACGCGCTGCTCGACTTCGAGCGGAAGGCCCCGGCCGGCCGGCTCGCCCACCCGCGCACCGAGCACTTCGCCCCGCTGTTCGTCACCCTCGGCGCGGCGGAGGACGAGCTGGGCAGCCAGCGCACGGTGATCGACGGGTTCTGGATGGGTCTGGCGAAGCGCTCGATCCAGGTCGGCTGACGGCGCGCCGGACCGGTCAGAACGCACTGACCGGTCAGAGCGGTCAGCGCGGTCAGAGCGCGCAGCAGGTGAAGCGCTCGCCGATGTGCTCGGGCTGCTCGATCTCATCGACCAGCGCCACCGCGTAGTCCGGCACCGAGATCCGGCTCTCCCCCTTGGCGTCGGTGAGCAGCTGCTCCAGCCCGGTCCGGTAGCGGCCGGTGCGCTCCCCCGGCCCGATGCGGGCGGCCGGGCTGAGCACCGTCCAGCGCACGTCCGCAACCGTCCGGTAGTACTCCAGGGCGTCGCCGTGGGCGTGCATGATCTGCAGCACCGCCTCCGGCAGCCCCGGGGCGTCCCAGACCCGGGTGCCGGGCGCGGTCTCCAGGCTGCCCGCGCCGCCGACCGCGATCAGCCGGGGCGCCCCGCCGCCGAGCCGGCGCAGCCCCTCGACCAGCGCCCGGGCCGCCGGTTCGATCAGCGCCAGGTGGCCGGGGCCGTCGCCGCCGCCGACCGCGCTCACCAGGGCGTCCCGCCCGTCCGCCAGCCGGGCCACGTCCGCCGGGTCGAGCACGTCACCGGCCTCGACCGACACCTCTCCCCGGTACCGCGCGGCGTCGAAGCGCGACGGGGTTCGGACGACCGCCGTCACCCGGTGGCCGCGCGCGGCGGCCTCCGCGACGACGGCGCTGCCGATGGTGCCGTTGGCGCCGAACACGGCGATGCTCGCCATGGGGGTACCTGCCTGTTCTCCGGGAGCCGGGGACGGGGACCGGGGAGTGGAACCGGGTGGGGACGGGGCCGGACGGGAGTCCGGAGCCAGCAGTAGCACCCGGGGCGGGCGGGGCCCTGGCGGACACGCGGGGGCGGGTGAGACGGTGGGGCGATGACCGATCGTCCGATGAACGGCGATGACGTCCGGGCCGCGCTCGGCGAGCTGACGGCCGTCCTGGGCCCGGCGGCCGGAGCCGGCGGCGCCCGCTGGGACGCGCCCGCCGGACCGCTGGAGTGGAGCTGCCGGGAGACCGCCGCCCACATCGCCCACGACCTGCTCGCCTACGCCGGCCAGCTCGCCGCCCGGCCCGAGGACCGCTATCTGCCGCTGGACCTGACGGTGCGCCCGGAGGCCGGTCCGGCCGAGGTGCTCACCGTCGTCACGGCCTGCGCGCACCTGCTGGCCACCGCCCTGGACGCGGCCCCGCCCGAGCTGCGGGCGTACCACCACGGGCCGTGCGACCCGGCCGGCTTCGCGGCGATGGGCGTCACCGAGACCCTGGTGCACACCCATGACATCACCCTCGGGCTCGGCCTGGAGTGGCGGCCCCCGGCGCGGCTCGCCGCGGCCGCGCTGGCCCGGCTCTTCCCCGACGCACCGGGCGGCGACCCTGCGGAGGTGCTGCTGTGGTGCACCGGCCGCGGGGAGCTCGACGGCCGCCCGCGCCGGAGCTCGTGGAGCTGGCGGGCGGCCGTCGGGTAGCGGGTGGGATCAGGCGGTCGCGGCCTCGGTGGCGGCCCGCTCGGCGGCGCTGCGCTCGACGCAGAGCTCGTTGCCCTCGATGTCGTGGAGGGTGGCCCAGCCCTTGCCGTCCGGGGTGCGGTGGTCCTCGAACAGCGTCGCGCCCAGGGCGAGGAGGCGCTCCACCTCCTCGTCCCGGGTGCGGTCCTGCGGCTGGACGTCCAGGTGGACGCGGTTCTTGACGGTCTTGCCCTCGGGCACCCGGATGAAGAGCAGCGCGGCGCCCGCCGACTCCACCAGGGCCTCCGGGTCACCGGGGTTGTCGTCCTCACCGAGGGTGCCGTCCAGCACCTCCGCCCAGAACCGGGCCAGGGTGTAGGGGTCCGAGCAGTCGATCGTCACATGTCGCACAAGAGAAGCCATGGGGGCCACTGTGACCCGGATCATGCGGGCGGTCCAGTCGTTATCCGGCGGGCCGGCTGTGCCAGTGGCCGTCCAGCGGGTAGTGCGGCGGGGCCGCCGGGACGAGGGCCTCGAAGGGGTAGCCGGCCTTCTCGGCGACTCGGCAGGACGCCAGGTTGTCCCCCTCGTGGAAGAGGTCCAGCCGGACCAGCCCGTCGGCGGCGAAGGTCTCCGACGCCCAGGCGGTGAGCGCCGCCAGTGCGCGGGGGGCCACGCCCCGGCCGCGGGCGGCGGCGGCCGTCCAGTAGCCCACCTCGGAGCCGGCGCTGCCCGGCGCGCCGCGCTTGAGCACGATGTTGCCGACCAGCTCCCCCTCCGCCAGGACGGCGAAGGAGTACCGGCTGCCCTCCGCCCGGCCGCGGTCCTGGAGCTCCAGCCAGCGGGCGGCCCCGTCGAGGTCGGTCACCTGGTGGCGGATGTAACGGCGCAGCGTCGGGTCGCGGTGGATGTCGAGCAGGGCGGGCGCGTCCCGCGGTCCGAAGGGGCGCAGCAGCAGTCCCTCGGCGCGCGGCGCGTCGGCGGCGGGCACGGTCGTCACTTCAGGCCCTCCCAGCCCCAGCGCGGGGTGGGGCCCGGGTCGCCGAGGTCGGCGCCGGCCGGGGAGGCGGAGACGTCCTCGGCGATCCGGGTGCCCCAGTCGAAGTACTCCAGGACGCGGCGGCGCAGCAGCTCGTCCTCGGGCAGCTCCTTGCGGACCGCCTCGGCCATCAGCTCCATCCAGCGCAGCCGCTGCTCCTCGGTGATGGCGAGGCCGAGGTGGACCCGGAGCAGCCCCTGGTGGCCGCCGAGGTCGGTGGTGAAGCGGTCCGGGCCGCCGAACACCTCGGCCAGCCAGACGGCGACGTGCTCGATGTGGGTGGGCGTGAACCGGGCGAAGACCGGCGCGAGCAGCGGATCGGCGAGCACGCCCTCGTAGAAGGTGTCGCTCAGCCGCCGCAGGGCGTCGAGGCCCCCGATCGCGTCGTACAGGCTGCCGGAGCGGTGGTCGGTCATCGGTGTCTCTCCCCCGTGGGCGCGGATCTCTCGCCGCCTTCCTAGCAGCGGAGCGCGGACCGCGCCTCCTCCCGGCCCCCTGTTCGCCGCCGGCTCACCAACCGGAGCACACCGCTCCGCTCCGGGCGGGCGCCGGACCGGCCGGCGGCGGCGATCGGCGCCGCGGAGGCGGATGCCGCGCGGGGGCGGGACCCGTCCGGGTGACACCCCCGATCGGGGGTGTGCAGCGGGCGGCGGGCGGAGGACAGTGGGGCCCATGCAGATTCCACTCTCCGTGATGGACTTCCTCGACCGGGCCGAGCTGGTCTACGGCGACCGGGTCGGCATCGTCGACGAGCCGGTGCAACCGGCCGAACCCTGGACCGATCTGACGTACCGTCGGATCGCCCGGCTGGCGCGGGCGCAGGCGGCCGGGCTGGACCGGCTCGGGGTCGGTCCCGGTGAACGGGTCGCGATCGTGTCGCACAACTCGGCGCGACTGCTGACCTCGCTGTTCGGCGTGAGCGGGCACGGCCGGGTGCTGGTGCCGGTGAACTTCCGGCTCAAGGCCGAGGAGGTGTCGTACATCGTCGAGCAGAGCGGCGCCTCGGTACTGCTGATCGACCCGGAGCTGGCCGACCCGCTGGCCGGGGTGGTCGCCAAGCACCGGTTCGTGATCGGGGCGGACAGCGACGCGCTGCTGTACGACTTCGGGAACGCGCCGCGCCGCTACTCGATCGACGAGAACGACACCGCCACCATCAACTACACCAGCGGAACCACCGCCCGCCCCAAGGGCGTTCAGCTCACCCACCGCAACGTCTGGCTGAACGCGACGCTGATGGCCCTGCACTTCGGGGCGAGCGACCGGGACGTCTACCTGCACACCCTGCCGATGTTCCACGCCAACGGCTGGGGCCTGCCGTTCTCGCTCACCGGGCTGGGCGCGCAGCACGTGGTGCTGCGGAAGGTGGACGGCGCCGAGATCCTGCGCCGGGTCGAGCGGCACGGGGTGACCTTCCTGTGCGGCGCGCCGGCCGTGGTGCAGATGGTGCTGGACGCGGCGGCCGAGTGGGACGGCCCGATTCCGGGCCGGGACCGGGTGCGGATGGTGGTGGCCGGGGCGCCGCCGCCGACCTCGGTGGTGCAGCGGATGGAGTCCGAGCTCGGCTGGGAGTTCATGCAGATCTACGGCCTGACCGAGACCTCGCCGGTGGTGACGGTCAACCGCACCCGCGCCGAGTGGGACGAACTGCCCGCCGAGCGGCGGGCGGAGAAGCTGGTGCAGGCGGGCGCCCCGGCGATCGGCAACCAGGTGCGGGTGGACGGGCAGGGCGAGGTGCTGGTCCGCTCCAACGTCGTGCTGGACGGCTACTGGCAGCAGCCGGAGGCCACCGCGGAGGCGCTGCGGGACGGCTGGTTCCACACCGGCGACGGCGGTGTGCTGGAGGACGGCTACCTGACCATCTCGGACCGGAAGAAGGACGTCATCATCAGCGGCGGGGAGAACGTCTCCTCGATCGAGGTGGAGGACTGCCTGTACGACCACCCGGCGGTGGCCGAGGTCGCGGTGATCGGCGTGCCGGACACCAAGTGGGGCGAGACGGTCAAGGCGCTGGTGGTGCTGAAGCCGGGCCCGGAGATCACCGAGGCGGACCTCATCGCGCACTGCAAGCAGCGGCTGGCCGGCTACAAGTCGCCCACCTCGGTGGAGTTCCGGGACGCACTGCCGCGCACGACCACCGGGAAGCTGCAGAAGTTCCGGCTCCGCGAGCCGTACTGGTCGGGGCGGGAGCGGAAGGTCAACTGAGCCTTCCGATCGGGCGGTTCAGTCGAGCAGTCCGGACTCCCGGGCGGTGACGGCGAGTTCGGTGCGGTTGCGGACGCCGAGCTTGTGCATGGCGCTCTTCAGGTAGCCGGTCACCGTGTTGCAGGTGAGGCCCAGCTGGGCGGCGATCTCCGGGTTGGTCCGGCCGGTCGCCGCCCAGCGGAGCACCTCGTGCTCGCGCCGGGTGAGCGGGGCGGCCGGGGCGCACGGGGGTCTTCGCGCGGCGACGGCGGCCGGAGCCCCGGCCGGCGGCGCGGCCCCGCGCCAGGCGGCGGCCCCGGCGAGGGCCCGGGTGGCGGCCTCGGCGAGCCTGGCCACGGCCGCGATCCGGACGTCCCCGAACGGGACCACCGCGCGCAGCGAGGCGTACACCACGCCGTGCACGGTGCCGCCGTGCAGCAGCGGCACGGTGAGCATCGCGTAGAGGTCCTCGGCGGTGACGGCGGCGTCGTAGTGGTGCGAGATGGTGGTGTCGGCGCGGTAGTCGGGCACCCAGCTGGGCTCCCGTTCGGCCAGTGCCCGGCCGCCGAGGCCGGTGCCGACCGGCACCGGGAGGTCGTGCAGCAGGTCCGCCCGGGTACCGGCCCAGTGCCGCAGCACCATGCCCTCGCCGCCGGACCCGGCCACCCCCGGCTCGGGCACTCCGACCAGGCCGACGTCGGCGCCGCAGTCGGCGACCACCCGGCGGGCGAGGTCGCCGAGCACGGCGTCCCGGACCAGCTCGGCGGCCCGGGCGGCGAGGTCGTCCGGGGCTTCGAGGTCGTCCGAGGCCTCGGCACCGCTCTTCGGCGCGGTCGGGGCGGTCGTCATCGCGCGATTGTCACACGCGGTCGCGGCGCTGGGGAGGGGTCGCGAACGGGTTCCGCGGGCGTGTCGTGGGGAGTTGCGCGGAGTTCCGGATGGCGGCGGGCCCGGCGGCGTAGGGTGCGGGCGCGAGGTTACCGGCGGGTCACCACCACGGCCCATGGCGCCCCGCCGCGGTTTCCGGTGTTTCCAAGGCTTCCGACCGTAACGAAGGGGATATCCATGGCCGATCCGAACGTTTCCGAGGGCTCGTCCGTGCTGACGGCGCTGCTCGCCGACCTGCGGGCCGAGAGCGCGGTGCTGGACGGGCTCGTCGCCGGGCTGGAGCCGGCCGGCTGGGCGCTGGAGACGCCCGCACCGGGGTGGACGGTGGCCCACCAGATCGCCCACCTGGCGTGGACCGACGACTGGTCGGAGCTGGCCGCCCGCGATCCGGAGGCCTTCGTCGCGGAGTCCGGCCGGGTGTTCGGCGCACTGTCGGCGGCCGGCGCGGACCCGGTGGAGGACGGCGCGGCGCGCGGGGCGGCCGAGCCGCCGGCGGCGCTGCTGGCCGGCTGGCGGTCCGGCCGGGAGCGGCTCGCGGCGGCCCTGGCGGCGGTGCCGGCCGACGTCCGGCTGCCCTGGCTGGGGCCGCCGATGAAGGCGGCGTCGATGGCCACCGCGCGGCTGATGGAGACCTGGGCGCACGGACAGGACGTGGCGGACGCGCTCGGCGTCCGCCGGGAGCCGACGGCACGCCTGCGGCACGTCGCGCACCTGGGGGTGCGGACGATGGGCTTCGCGTTCACGGTGCACGGGCGGCCCGCCCCGCAGGACCCGGTGCGGGTGGAACTGACCGCGCCGGACGGCGGATCGTGGGCCTGGGGTCCGGCGGACGCGGCGGACCGGGTGACCGGCCCGGCCCTGGACTTCTGCCTGCTGGTCACCCGGCGCCGGCACCGGGACGACCTCGCGCTGACCGCGGTCGGCGCGGTGGCGACGGCCTGGCTGCCGATCGCCCAGGCCTTCGCGGGCCCGCCCGGAGCGGGCCGGGAGGCCGGCTCCTCCCTTTAGCAGATGATTCGTCAAATACGCCCGGTAGCCGCCCAAACCACACGTTTCGGCGATATACAGCGTTCGTCGCCGAATGATGGACTTCGGGCATGACGCGAATGAACTCGATGCGCACCGTCCTGGCGGGGGCGGCCGCGCTGCTCGCCTTCGGCGGCCTCCTCGCCACCCCCGCCCGGGCCGCGCTCGCGCCGCCGGTCGACCCGGCCGGGGCCGCCGCGTCGGCGCTGGTCCGGGCGGGGACGCCGGCCGCGCACCAGGTGGTCACGTTCTTCGAGGAGTACCGGCGGGCCGCGCTCGGCGAGAGCGGCGAGAGCCCGCGGGCCGTCCGCGCGCGCTACCTCGCCCCGCACCTGGACTTCCGCCTCGACGCCTGGGCGCAGGAGCACGACGCCGATCCGGTGTTCCGGGCCCAGAACGTCCCGGTGGACTGGTCGGCCCAGCAGGTGAAGGAGGAGTACGGCTTCGCCTCGGTCCGGCTCACCGAGTTCTGGGGCGGGGGCGGCGGGCAGGACGTCTGGTACACCGTCCGCCTGGGCGATCTGCGGATCGTCGAGCTGAACGACCAGCCGGCCTTCTAGCCGCTCCCACAGACTCCGGCGCGGCGCAGGCACCCCCCACGACTGCGCCGCGCCGGTCGCACACCGCCGCGTCCCCCGCCTCCCGCTACTTCCCGCCGTCCCGCAGGAGCAGCGGCCCGGCCCGGGCGGTCCTCGGTATCCGGCGGGCCCGGCCTCCGGCGGCGGTCTGCGGCGACGGCGTCGAGTCCATGGGGACGATCATGGCACGGAGCGGCCTCCGCGCCGTCACAGCCCGATCCGCAGCGGGGTCAGCCGGGTGGCGACCAGGTTGGTGGCGCCCCGGTCCCGTTCGATGTGCCCGTGGACCAGCAGCCCGGCCCGGTCGAGGGCGGTGCGGCGCTGGGACTCCCAGACCGGCCGGCTGCAGATCACGTTGATCAGGCCGGTCTCGTCCTCCAGGCTGAGGAAGAGCACCCCGCCCGCCGTCGGCGGCCGCTGCCGGTGGGTGACCAGACCGCCGACCACCACCGCCGTTCCCGGCGGCACGTCCGGGAGTTCGGCGGCCGAGAGCGCGCCGCCGCGCTCCAGGTGGGCGCGCAGGTGCTGGAGCGGGTGGCTGGTCGCGGACGCCCCGGTGGCCCAGAGGTCGGCGATGGTCTCCTCGACCGGGGTCATCGCGGGCAGCTCCGGCGCCTCGGTGCCGGGGGTGGTGCCCGGGATGAGGTCCGCCGAGACGCCCGCGAACGCGCCCGCCGCCCAGAGCGCCTGCCGCCGGCCGAGCCCGAAGCAGCCGAACGCGCCCGCCGCGGCCAGCGCCTCCAGGGCCGGCGCGGGCAGGCCGGTGCGGCGGGCGAAGTCCTCCAGGTCCGCGTACGGCCGCCCGGCCGCGATCGCCTCGGCCTGGGCGGTGCCGATGCCGCGCACGGTGCCCAGGCCGATCCGGATCGCGGGCTGCGGCTTCCCGGCGGTGAGCGGCGGGGCCGGTGTCCGCCCCCGGTACGGCTCCAGGGTGGGCCCGGGGCCGCTGGCGTTGACGTCCACCCCGCGCACCCGCACGCCGTGCCGCCGGGCGTCCGAGATCAGGCTGAGCGGTGCGTAGAAGCCCATCGGCTGGTTGGCCAGCAGGGCGCAGGTGAACGCCGCCGGGTAGTGGTACTTGAGCCAGGCGCTGGCGTACACCAGGTAGGCGAAGCTGATCGCGTGGCTCTCCGGGAAGCCGTAGTTGGAGAAGGCCTCGATCTTGGTGTAGACGTCCTGCGCCACCTCCTCCGGGATGCCGCGCTCGGCCATGCCCCCGAGCAGCCGCTCGCGCAGCCGGGCGACCCGCTCGTGCGAGCGCTTGGCACCCATCGCCTGGCGCAGCCGGTCCGCCTCGGCGGGGGTGAACCCGGCGCAGTCGATGGCGAGTTGCATCATCTGCTCCTGGAACAGCGGCACCCCGAGGGTCTTGCCGAGGGCGTTCTCCATCAGCGGGTGCGGGCAGCCGGCCGGTTCCACCCCGGCGCGGCGGCGCAGGTAGGGGTGGACGGATCCGCCCTGGATCGGGCCGGGCCGGATCAGTGCGACCTCCACGACCAGGTCGTAGAAGTGGTCCGGCTTGAGCCGGGGCAGGGTGGCCATCTGGGCGCGCGACTCGACCTGGAAGACGCCGACGGTGTCGGCCCGCCGCAGCATCGCGTACACGCCCGGGTCGTCGTCCGGGATGGTCGCCAGGTCGTAGTGCTCGCCGTGGTGCCGGGCGACCAGGTCGCAGGTGTCGTGCAGCGCGGCGAGCATGCCGAGGCCGAGCAGGTCGATCTTGACCAGTCCGGCGCCGGCCACCGACTCCTTGTCCCACTGCAGCACGGAGCGCCCGGGCATCCTCGCCCACTCGGTCGGGCAGATCTCGGCGATCGGCTCCCGGGTGAGCACCATGCCGCCCGAGTGGATGCCCAGGTGGCGCGGCAGGCCGTGGAGCTGCCCGGCGAGCGCGAGCACGTCGGCGGGGATGACGGCGTCCGCGCCGGGCGGCGAGCGGAAGTCGGCCTGCCGGCTGAACGCGTCCACCTGGCCCTGCGGGTAGCCGAGCACCCGGGCGGCGTCGCGCAGGGCCAGCCGGGGCCGGTAGGTGATCACATTGGCGACCTGGGCGGCGTGCTCGCGCCCGTACCGGCGGTAGACGTACTGGATGACCTCCTCGCGGCGGCGGTTCTCGATGTCCAGGTCGATGTCCGGCGGGCCGTCGCGGGCGGTGGAGAGGAAGCGCTCGAAGAGCAGCTTGTAGTGCACCGGGTCGACGGCGGTGATCCCGAGCGCGAAGCAGACCGCCGAGTTGGCCGCCGAGCCGCGCCCCTGGCACCAGATGGACTCCCGGCGGCAGAAGTCGACGATGTCGTGGACGATCAGGAAGTAGCCGGCCAGGTCGAGTTCCTCGATGACGTCCAGCTCGCGGGCGAGCTGGCGGCGGGCCGGGCCGTTCCCGGGCCCGAACCGGGCCGGGCCGCCCTCGGCGACCAGTGCCCGCAGATGGCCGATCTCGGTGCGGCCGGGCGGGACGGGGTAGCCGGGCAGCTCCGGGTCCAGGGTGGCGAAGTCGAAGGCGCAGGCGCGGGCGAGGTCCACGGTGGCCTCGCGGACGCCCGGGAAGCGGGCCAGCCGGGCCGCCATCTCACGGCCGGAGCGCAGGTGGGCGGTGCCGGCGGCCTGCGTCCAGCCCGCCGCCTCGGCGAGGGTGCGGCGCTCGTGCAGGGCGGCCAGGCTCTGGGCGAGCCGGCCCTCGGCGGGGCTCGCGTGGTGGGCGTTGGTGGAGGCGACGGTGGTCAGGCGCAGCCGGGCGGCGAGCGCGGCGAGGGCGTCGTTGCGCAGGTCGTCGCCGGGGAGCCACTGGTGGATCAGCTCGACGTGGACGTTCTCGCGGCCGAACGCCTCGGCGAGGGTGCGGAGCTGGTGCTCGGCTCCGGCGTCGGGCCCGTCCGCGGCGGCGGCCAGGGCGGTGGGGACGCGGCCCAGCCGGCAGCCGGTGAGCACCGCCCAGTGGCCGCCGTGCGCCTCGGCGAGGGCCGCGAAGTCGTAGACCGGGTTCCCCTTGGCCCCGCCCGCGAGCTGGGCCGCGCCGATGACGGCGGAGAGGCGGCGGTAGCCCTCCGGGTCGCGGGCCAGCACGAGCAGGTGCTCGTCGCCGCCGCTTTCTTGACGGAGCGTCAGTTCCGCTCCGAAGACGGTGGACACGCCCGTGCCGCGGGCCGCCTCGGCGAACCGGACCGCGCCGTAGAGGCCGTCGTGGTCGGTGAGCGCGAGGGCCTCGACGTCCAGCCGGGCGGCCTCGGCGACCAGCGCCTCGGGGTCGCTGGCGCCGTCGAGGAAGCTGAAGGCGGAGTGGACGTGCAGTTCGGCCCAGGCCGGTCCGGCGGGCCGCGTCCCGGCGGGCCGCCCGGCGGATCCGTCCGGCCGGTCGCCGTCGCGGGGGTGCAGCGGGACGACGACGTCGCCGCCGTCGCCGGACAGCCGCCGGTGCAGCTCGCTCCAGGGGAGGGAGGGATGGCTGGTGAATCCCATCGGGGGTGGTGCCTTCGGTCTCGCGCTGGTTTCCTGCCCCCCTCGGACGGCCGGGCCGTCAGTCGTACCCGGCCTCCACGAACCAGGCACCCCCCTCCACCGTGAGCAGCAGCGCCCGCCCGTCCGCCACCGTCACCTGGAACCGGGCCCGGCGGCGGGCACGCTCCTGGTCCCACCAGTACTCGACCGCCGGCCAGGGTCCGGTCCAGCCGTCCACCGTCAGGTTCCGCCCGCGCACCGCCACGGTGGCCGGCCGGGCCGACACCCCCGCCCGGCCGTCCACCGTCACCGGCCGTCCGGCCTCGTCCAGCACCGCCGCCGGCACCGGGACCCGGTGCACCACGGCCGGCCAGACGTCCCGCAGTCCGCCGACCCGCCCCGGCCAGGGCGCGTCGGCGGGGGCCGCCGGGTCGTAGGGCTCGCCCCACGGCACCCGGACCGCCTGGTCCTCGGGCCCCCGACCGCCGGCCGGCTCGATCCGGCGCAGCCCGGCGTGGCCGAGCACCGCCTGCACCCGGGCCACCGCGCGCTCCACCCGGTCGTCCGCCACCGCCTGTCCCCAGAGGGCGAGTTGGCGGCCCTGGTCGGGGGTGAGGTCGTCGGGGACGAGACGCAGCGCGGTGAACCCGCCCGGCTCGGGGGTGCGGGGGTCCCCGGAGTCGCCGGAGCCCCCGGAGTCGCCGCCCCGGTCGAACGTGCCGGCGCTCTGCCAGGCCTGGAGCTGCCAGCGGACGCGCTCGGCGAGCGCCGTCGCCGAGAGCCGGCCCTCGTGCCGCCAGAGCCGCGCGACCGTCCGGCCGTCGGCGCACTCCACCTCGACGGCGACCCGCTGACAGGTCAGCCCCGCCCCGGCGAGCCGCTGGTGCAGCCGCTCGGCCAGGGTGCGGGCGACGAACACCAGCGGTTCGGCGAGCGGCTCGGGCGGGTCGAAGCGCTGCTCGACGGAGAGGTCCGGCCCCTCGGTGCGCGGCACCAGCGGGCGCGGTTGCAGACCGCGGGCCAGCCGGTGCGCCACCGTGCCGGTCGGGCCGAAGCGGTCGGCCACCGACTCGGCGGGCAGCGCGGCGAACGCCCCGACCGTGGGCAGGCCCAGCCGGTCTAGCAGTTCGGCCAGCTCCGCGTCGCCGAGCGCGGCCACCGGGTAGGGCGCGAGGAACTCCGCCGTCCGCCCGGCGGGGACCAGGACGCCCGCGCGGGCGGCGAGCACGGCGGCGAACAGGCCGTCGGCCACACCGACCTGGCCGAGCGGCGGCGGTGCGGCGGCGGGCGGCGCGCTCCCGGGGGCC
>NZ_JBHVIV010000042.1:0-74693 GCF_042799475.1 Kitasatospora sp. NPDC057692
CAGAGGCTGAGCAGCAGGAACACCGCCGGTCCCTTGCTGGTGTCGACGTGCCCGGCGACCACCGAGGCGCCGCGCTCGCCGGGCGAGACGCCGTCGCGGTACCAGCCGACCAGGTTCTTGTCGTCCGGCGGCGGCGGGGTGAGCTGCCCGGCGGGGTCCAGGGCGAGCCCGGTGAAGGGGGCGTCCACATTGATCTGCGGGATGCGCAGCCGGACCGGGTCGGACCGGTTCAGCGGCGGCGCCGCCTCGACCGGTGCGGCGGGCGCCCCCGCGGACGCGGCGCCGGCGGGGGCGGTGGCGGCCGGGGGAGCGGCCTGCCCCGGGGCGGACCCGTCCGCGGGGACGGTGTCCACCGAGTGGTAGATCAGCAGCAGACCGAGCGCCGCGGCGCCCATGCCCGTGCGCAGCAGCCGGGTGGTCCCGGGGACCGGAGCGGCCATCGTCGCTCGTTCTCCTCTCCGTCGCCCGCGCTCCGGAGGCAGCGGGCCCGACACGGCGAAGCGCCGCCCCGCGCGCCTCCGCCGCGCCCGGCGCACCGGGTGCGGGCCACGAGAAGGAGGCGGCGGGAACGGCGCGGGATCAGACGGCGGCGCCGGCGGTGCGGCGGCCGCGGCGCAGGGCGATCGCGCCCGCCCCGAGGCCGCCGAGCAGCAGGACCGCGCCGGAGGCGAGGCCGCCGCCGGAGAGCGCGAGCCCGCCGCCGCCGGTGTGCACGCCGCCGTGCGGGGCCTTCTCCTCGCCCTTGGCCTCGTAGCCCTTGCCCTCGGAACCCTTGCCCTCGGAACCCTTGCCCTCCGAGCCCTTGCTCTCGGAGGCCTTCTGCTCCTCGGTGCCGGAGGAGCCCTTCTGCTTCTCCTCCCAGGTCTTCTGGCCCTCGGGGCTGGCCGCCTTCTCCTGCTTCTCCTGCCAGGTCAGGTTCTTGCCCTGGTCGGAGGCGCCGTCGGCGAAGGCCAGCGGGGTACCCACGGTGAGGGCCGCGGCCACGACGGCCCCGGCGAGCAGCGTGCGTGCAGAACGCATGATGATGATCCTTCCGGCGCGGGACCCGCGATCGCCGACACGTCGTCGGCCAGGGGACTCACGGGCGAGCGCCTGATCCAACGTCAACCACGGTGGTCGCCGCTGCCACCGGAAGGCCGCAGCGGCGGCCCGGCCGGTGCGCCCTTCGGGTGGAAGTCCCGGGCGTGTTCACCCGAGTGCCCTGGGCGGTCCGGGTGACGGGCACGGGTGGGGGCCGGAGCGCGGCCCGGGGAGCGGAATGCGGTCGGACCGGGGCGGGCAGACTCGGCGCATGGTCGAGATCTCGAAGGACGTCCGGGAGCGGATCGCGGCGGGCCACATCTGGTACGTCGGCACGGTCAACGCCGACGGGTCGCCGCACGTGAGCCCGATGTGGGTGGGGCTGGAGGGGGACCTGCTGCTGTTCAACACCTCCGTCGGGCGGGTCAAGGAGCGGAACCTGCGGCGGGACCCGCGGGTCTGCCTGTCGCTCGCCGACCCCACCGACCCGTACGACCGGGTGCAGATCCGGGGGCGGGCGGTGCGCTTCGTCGAGGGCGAGGAGGCGGAGCGGAACATGGACCGGCTGGCCCGCACCTACCTCGGCGTCGAGCGCTACGGCTGGGTGATCCCGGGGGAGCAGCGGGTGGTCGTGCTGATCGAGCCGACCAGGGTCAGCCGGGTGAGCGGTGTCGAGCCGCTCCCGCCGGGCGCCCCGGGGGCCACCCCACCGGACGGCGCCTGAGCGCCCGCCCCGGGGAACCGGCCGTCCGGCGGCGCGTCTATCTTGAGGGGCCACGGACACGAGAGGGGCGGGACATGGGCGGGGCCGGTCGGAAGGTGGCCGCTGCGGCGGCGACGGGTGTGCTGCTGGCGGCGGTGGCGGCCTGCGGTTCGGGAGGTTCGAAGCACTCCGGGGACACGGCGAAGGGCGCTCCGACGGCGTCGGCGAGCCAGAGCGCGACGGCGGACGCCGCCGCCGGGGGCGCCGCCGCCCCGCCGGCCCCGGGCGACACCCCGGCGGCGGGCGGTTCCCCGGCGGCCGCGTCCCCGTCGGCCGGTGCGACGGCGCCCGGCGCCCAGGCGGGCGGCACCGGAGGCGGCCCGGCCGGGGAGACGCCGGGAGCCACCGCGCCGGCGGGCGCCGGTCAGCCGGGCGGCGGGCCCGGTGCGACCGCCGGACCCGACTCGGAGACCGCGCTGCTCGACTCCGTGCTCGTCGCACAGCTCCTGCCCGACCAGAAGGCGATGACCGGCTGGGAGGAGGAGAAGCGCCGGGTCGACACCGCCGACCACGCCACCACCTGCACCATCGCGGCGCCGTGCACCGGCGGGCCGCTGACCGGACAGGCCCGGTACAGCGCCGGCGAGGTGACCGTGCGCTTCGGCGTCGACACCCTGCCCGGCCGCGCCCAGGCCCAGGACCGCCTCAAGGAGGCCTACGCCGCGTACGGCGACACCACGAAGTACGGACCGGCGGACATGGGCCCGCTGGGCACGGAGAGCCGAGCCTTCCAGGGCCAGCTGGCGGGCCGGGACGGCGTGGCGGTCGTGGTCCGCGCCGGCACGGTGGTGGCCACCGTGACCACCGAGGGCGGGCCGGTGGACCCGGCGGGCACCCGGCGGCTCGCCGCGATGCTGGTCAAGCGCATCGAGCAGGCCCAGGCGGGCCGCACCCCGGACGCCGGGCTCGACCCGGCCTGACGCGACCTCCGCGGCCCCGGACCGGTCCCGGTCCGGGGCCGCGCGCGTGCGGATACCACGCCCGGGCCACCGTCAGGTGACGGAGCGTCAACACCTCCCCTGTTCCGGCCAAGTTGAGGATCACCGTCCGCTGGCGCGAAAGTAGCTGTCCGGATAGCGGACGCAAAGGTGGACAGTGCGGCCCCGGCGGGTGGTTGCCGCGTCACCGCTGGTCACACCCGCCCGCCCGGGCGCCGGGTCGGCGGCGGGCGCGCGGCTCGCCGGTGAGGGAAGGCTGAGGGGACGGCGGTATCCGGACGATTCGGGCGGGGGCCGGAATCCGGCCAGCCGGTTGCCCGGTAGCGAAGCGGTAACCGAGAGTCGAACCGATGAACGGAACGCCTCGCCCCTCCCGTACCGATCCGCCGGCGCGCCGCGACTTCCGGCTCCTGCTCTCGGGGGCCGTGGCGGCGCAGGCGGGCAGTCAGGTCACCCTGGTCGCACTGCCGTTGACGGCGGTGCTGGAACTCGACGCCACGCCCTTCCAGGTCGGCCTGCTGACCGCCGCCGAGACCGCCGCCTTCCTGCTGGTCGGCCTGCCCGCCGGCGCCTGGCTGGACCGGATGCGCAAGCTGCCCGTCCTGGTCCGCTCCGACGTCCTGCGCTGCCTCGCCGTCGGGTCGATCCCGCTGGCCGCCGCCCTGGACGCGCTCAGCCTGCTCCAGCTCTACCTGGTGGCCCTGGTCACCGGGGTGGCGACGGTCTTCTTCGACGTCGCCCACCAGTCCTTCCTGCCGGTGCTGCTGCCGCGCGAGCGCCTGGTGGCGGGCAACGGCGCGATCGAGACGGTCCGCTCCTCCGCCCAGATCGCCGGCCCCGGCCTGGGCGGCGGGCTGGTCCAACTGCTCGGCGCGCCACTGGCGATCGTCGCCGACGCGGCCGGCTACCTGCTCTCGGCGGTGCTGCTCACCCGGATCCGCGCCGAGGAGCCGCCGCCCGCGCCCGAGCCCGGGCGCTCGCTGCGCGCGGACATCGCCGAGGGCCTGCGGTTCGTGACGCGGCACCCGCTGCTCCGGGTGATCGCGGCGACCACCGCGCTGTCCAACCTGTTCGGCGCCGTGCTGATGGCCGTGCAGACCGTCTTCTGGGTACGGGTGCTGGACCTCGGGCCGGGCGCGATCGGGATCCTGCTCTCGGTCACGGCGCTCGGCGGGCTCGCCGGTGCCCTGTGCGCCGGCCGCCTGGCCGCGCGGCTCGGGCAGGCCCGACTGATCCGGCTCGCCCCGGCGGCCACCGCGCCGTTCGCGCTGCTGTGGCCGCTCGCCGACGGCGGCGCCGGGCCGGTGCTGTTCGCGGTCGGCGGGGTGGTGGTGCTGTTCGGCGCGGTGGCCTACAACGTCGCCCAGGTGAGCTTCCGGCAGGGCCTCTGCCCGCCCCGGCTGCTCGGGCGGATGAACGCCACCATGCGGTTCCTGGTCTGGGGCACCCTGCCGCTCGGCGCCCTGCTCGGCGGCGCCGTCGCCGACGCGGCCGGACCGCGCGCCGCGCTCTGGCTCTGCGCGGCGGGCTTCCTGGCGGTACCGGTGCCGCTGCTGCTCTCGCCGCTGCGCGGCCTGCGGGACCTGCCGTCCGCACCGGCGGGCGAGGGCCCGGACGGCAGCCCGGACGCGGACCCGGACAGTAGCCCGGACGCTGCCCCCGCCGACCGTCCGGCGGACGCCGCCGAGGCGGGCGCCCTGGACATCCGAACGCCCTGAACCGAACCGAAGCGGAGACCCTCCCGTGCACCCCAGCATCACGGCCGCCTACCTCGCCCGCTACCGGTCCCTCGCCTCCGCCGCCGAGGCCGCCCCGGCGGTGCTGCTCCCGCTCACCGGCGCCCAGCGCCGCTTCCTGATCACCCGCCACCGCGACCCGCGCGGCCGCACGGACGTCGTTCCGCTGTTCTTCGCCTTCCCGCGCGGCACCGTCGACCTGCCCCGGCTGCGCCGCGCCGCCGTCCGGCTGGCGGAGCGGCACCCGGCGCTGTGCGGCGAGTTCACCGTGCTGCGCGGCACCCCGGTGCTCCGGCTGGGCGAGCCGTCCGTCGAGGTGGCCCGCGTCCCGGTCGAACCGGCGGCGGCGCACCCGGAGGGCCCGGCGCACCCGGAGACCCCGGAGGCCCCGGCGCACCTGGACGGACCGGTCAGGGCCGCACTGCGCCGGGCCTTGCTGGACTGGCCGGCCGACGGGCCGGTGCTGCGCCTGCTGCTGGCGGCCGGGCCGGACGACGAGGAGGAGCTGCTTGCCGTCGCCCTGGACCACGCCGCCTGCGACGAGCAGTCGCTCGGCCTGGTCACCGACGGGCTCGGCGCCGCCTACGCCGCCGCGGGCGACGGCGCGGGCGACGGCGCGGACGGCGGCGCCCCGGCCGCCGTTCGGGCCGAGGCCGTCGCGGCCTACCGGGCGGCGGTGGAGGGCCAGTTGGCCGCCGAGGCGGCCGCCGCCGGACCGGCCGCGCAGGCCCACTGGGCCGCCCGGCTCGGCGCTCTCGCCGAGCCCGCGCACGGGGCCCGGCCGGCCGGGGCCGCCCGGTCGACCGGGATGGCCGCCGAGCGGCTGCCCGCGGTGACCGGAGCCGCCCGCGGCGGGGTCTTCCCCGCGCTGCTGGACGCCGTCGCCACCGCCGCGCGCCACCTCGACGGCGAGGGCGGCGGCGAGCGGGTGCTCGCGCTCGGCTACCCGTGGGGCGGCCGCCCGGCCGACGCCGCCCCCGTCCTCGGCTGCTTCCTCAACACCCTCGTCCACCCGGCGCCGCCCGGCCCGCCCCGCGACCTCGACGCGCTCGGCGCCGCCTGGTGGGACGACCTCGACCACGCGGACACCCCGTACGACGAGGTGGTGCGGGCCGCCCGCGCGGCCGGGGCGAGCTGGTCCGGCACGCTCGACGGACTGCTCACCTTCGAGGACCTGCACCGCCGCCCCCCGCTGCTGATCGGCGGGGCCGCCGGGCGGGAGGTCCACCTGGCGGGCCGTCCGCTCGCCGCGCCGATCGCGGTCTCCGCCTCGCACGGCGAGGACCTGCTGGTCCGATTCGCCTGGGACCGCGAGCGCTACCCGGGGGACGCGGCGGAGACGGCCTTCGCGGCCCTGCTCGCCACCCTGCGCCGCCACCTCGGCACACCGGCCTGACCCGTACCGATCCCGTACCGGCCCCGAACCGATCCCGCGTAACCGACCTCCGAAGAACAGGCCCCGCGCGCCGCCCCGGTGCGCCCCGACCACCCCGCCGCGCCCGCCACCACCCCCGGCGCGCCCGGCCCGGGCGGGCCCCACGACGCCCGCCCCTGACACCGTCGAATCGAACAAGCACCCTACACAGCAAGGGAGTTGCCCATGTTCGCACTGTCCTCCTCGCAGGAGATCGTCTGGCTGCACGAGCAGTTGCTGCCCGGCAGTCGCGCCTACAACTTCACCGCCGCCCTGGACCTCTGGGGCCCGCTCGACACCGGAGCGCTGCGCGCCGGCCTCACGGCCGTGCTCGCCCACCACCCCGGCCTGCGGCTCGAACTGGTCGAGCGGGCCGAGGGACTGCCGCTCCAGCGGGTCGGCACCCGGAGCGAACCGCGGCTGCGCACCAGCGACCTGAGCGCCGGGCCCGACCCCGAGGCCGCGTTCCGGAGCCTGCTCGCCGCCGAGGCCGCCGAGCCGCTGGACACCACCGAGGCCCCGCTGCTGCGCTGGCACCTCGCCCGCCTCGGCACCGACCACCACCGGCTGATCCACGTCGAGCACCACCTGGTGCACGACGGCCACTCCTTCGCGATCCTGCTGCGCGACCTCTTCACCGTCTACCGCGCACACGTGCTCGGCACCGCCGACGGCCTCACACTGCCCGCCGCCCCCTCCTACGAGGACCACGTGCGCACCGCCGGCGCCGTCCGGGAGGCCGACCGCGAGCGCGGACTCGCCTACTGGACCCGCGAGTTGACCGACGCCCCGCTCGACCTCGCACTGCCCGGCCTGGCCCGTCCCGGCGCGCACCGCCGCCACCGCGGCGGACAGCTGCGCCAGTCGATCGGCGCCGACCTCGCCGAGCGGCTGCGCGAGCGCGCCAAGGCCGACGGGCACACCCCGTTCTCCACCCTGCTGACGCTCTTCGCCGAACTGCTGCGCCGCCACAGCGGCCACCGCGAGATGGTGGTCGGCACGGCGGTGGGCAACCGCCCGCCCGGCTTCGAGGGCACCGTCGGCATGTTCGTCAACACCGTCCCGCTGCGCCTGCGGCTGGACCCGGCCGCACCCGGCACGGAGGCGGTGGACGAGGTGACCGACGTGCTGTTCCGCGCCCTGCCGCACCAGGACGTCCCCGTCCAGGAGTTGACCCGCGCGCTCGGCCGGCACACCAGCGGCGCCGACAACCCGCTGTTCAGCGTGATGTTCAGTGCGCACGACGCGCCGCTGCCCGACGTCCGGGCGCCCGGCCTGGAGGTCTCGCTGTACGAGGGCTTCAACACCGGCACCACCCGCTTCGACCTCGACCTCGTCCTGCTGCCCGACGACCGCCGGGTGGTCGGCGAGAAGCACGGCGCGGCCGGGATGACCCTGGTCTGGGACTACGACGCCGACCTGTTCGGCGAACCGGTCGCCACCCTGCTCGCCGAGCGGCTGCTCGACCTGCTGCGCGGCTACCTCGACGGCCCGGACGCCCCGCTCGCCGCCCTCGCGGCCGCGCCCGCCCCGGACCCGGCCGCCGCGAGGACCGCCCCCGAGCCGGCCGACCTCGACCCCGCGGCCGCCCACGACCCCACCGCGCTCGCCCTGCTGGCCGGTACCGAGCGGCTCAGCTACGGCGACCTCGACCGCCGCGTCGGCGAGCTCGTCGCGCGCCTGCGCGCCGCCGGGGTGGTCCCCGGCCAACCGGTCGCCACGGTCCTGCCGCGCGGCGTGGACAGCGTCGTCGCCCTGCTCGCCTGCCTGCGCCACGGCGCGGTGTACGCCCCGCTGTCCGCCGAGGACCTGCAGACCCGGCTCGCCCTGCTGCTGGACCGGCTCGCCCCCGCGCTGGTGCTGGCCACCCGGCAGAGCGCGCTCGCCCTGCCCGCCGGCCTGGCCCCGGCGCTGCTGGACGGCCCGCCGTTCCCGAAGGCCGAGCCCGCCGCCGTGCTCGACGGCGCCGCCTACCTCGTCCACACCTCCGGCTCCACCGGGGTGCCCAAGCCGGTCCTGGTCGGCCGCGGCGCGCTCGCCCGCTGGACCACCGCGATCGCCGCCCGCTACGGGCTGGGCCCCGCCGACCGGGTGCTGCTGTTCGCCCGCCCCTCCTTCGACGTGGCGCTGGAGGAGGTGCTGCCCTCGCTGGTGGCCGGCGCCGCCCTGGTGGTGCCGCAGCGCGAGGTGCCGACCGGCCCCGAGCTGGTCGCCGTGCTGGCCGCCCGTGGCGTCACGGTCGCCAATCTGCCCACCAGCTACGCCCTCGCCGTCCGCGACGACCTGTGCGAGGCGCTGGCGGACGGCCGCTGGTCCCCGCGGCTGCTGGTCCTCGGCGGCGAGCGGCTGCCCGCGAGCGCCCTGCGCGGGCTGACCGACGGCACCGCCGTCACCCTCCTCAACGCCTACGGCGTCACCGAGGCCACCGTCACCTCCACCGTGCACGAGATCACCCCCGCGGACCTCGCCGGAGCCGGAGCCGGAGCCGGAGCCGGAGCCGGTACAGAGGCCGAGGCCGAGGCCGGAGCCGCCCCGGACGCCGCCGAGATCCCGCTCGGCACCGAACTGCCCGGCGTCGAGGTGCACGTCCTGGACGCCGAAGGACAGCCGCTGCCGCCCGGCGCGGTCGGCGAACTCGCCATCGGCGGAGCGATGCTGGCCGACGGCTACCTCGGCCTGCCGGAGGCCACCGAGGCCCGGTTCACCACCCTCCCCGCACTCGGCGGCGCGCGCGTCTACCGCACCGGCGACCGCGGCTACCGCGACCTCGACGGGCGGCTGCGCTTCCTCGGCCGCCAGGACAACCAGGTCAAGCTGCGCGGCTTCCGGATCGAACTGGAGGAGATCGAGGCCGCCGCCTCCGCCGAACTCGGCGGCCGCTCCTGCGCCGTCGTCCTGCACCGGGACGACACCGCGGGCCCGCGCCTGCTCGGCTTCCTCGACGGCGGCCCGCAGCCCGACCAGGCCGCCCTGCACGCCGCGCTGGCCCGCCGACTGCCCGCCGGCCTCGTCCCGGCGGGCTGGACGGCCCTCGACGCGATGCCGCTGCTGCCCGGCGGCAAGCCCGACCGGACCGCCCTCGCCCGGCTGGCCGCCGAGGCGACCGGGCCCGCCGGACCGGCCGACCCGGCCGCGCCGCAGGCCTTCGCCGACCCCGCCGAGGCGCTGATCGCCGAGGCCTGGCGCGAGGTGCTCGGCCACGACAGGTTCACCGCCGACTCGCACTTCTTCGAGGTCGGCGGCCACTCGCTGCTCGCCGCCCGGCTGGCCGCCTGGCTGGAGCCGCGCCTCGGCGGCCGGCCGCCGCTGCGCGCCCTCTTCCAGCACCCCGTCCTGGCCGACCAGGCCCGCGCCCTGACCGGAGCCCCGCAGTGACCCAGCCCCCCGCCCCCGGCCTGTCCGCACCCTCCGCCGTCCTGGAGTCCGAGCACCGCGAACTCACCGAGGCCTTCGAGAGCTTCGTCCGCCGCGAGCTCGCCCCGCTCGCCGCCGAACTGGCCGAGTCCGCCGAGCAGCCGCCCGCCGACCTGCGGGCCTACGTGCGCAAGCGCTCCGCCGCCCTCGGCTTCTACGCCGGCGACTACCCCGAGGAACTCGGCGGCTCCGGCATGCCGTTCACCGCCGTCGTGCAGCTCCACCACGCCGCCGGCCGCAGCGGCTGCCCGCTCGCCCCCTACGCGCTGGCCGGCTCCGACGGCCCCAGCCCGCTGCTGCGCCACGGCACCCCGGAGCAGATCGAGCGCCACCTCGTCCCGCTGGTCCGCGGCGAGCGCACCCGCTGCCTGGCGCTCACCGAACCGCAGGCCGGCTCCGACGCCTTCCGGCTCACCACCACCGCCGTCCGCGACGGCGACGGCTGGCTGCTGAACGGCCGCAAGACCTTCGTCAGCAACGCCGACCGGGCCGACCTCGCGCTCGTCGTCGCCGCCACCGACCTCGGCGACGGCGCCGGGCCGACCGCCGGGGCCACCGCCTTCGTCCTGCCGATGGACCACCCCGGGCTGCGCATCGGCCAGCGCTACGAGGGCATGTCCGGCGAGCCGCTGTTCGAGCTGACCCTCGACCGGCTGCACGCCCCGGCGGCCGCCGTCATCGGCGGCGAGGAGGGCGTCGGCGCCGCCACCGGCCTCGCCATGGACAGCCTCTCCCGCGGCCGGCTGGTGGTCGCCGCGATGTGCAACGGCATCGCCGAGTACGCGCTGCGGCTCGGCGTCGAGTACGCCCGCGAGCGGCGCGCCTTCGGACAGCCGATCGGCGACTACCAGCACGTCCAGGAGCACCTGGTGCGCACCCGCGCCGAGGTGGAGGCCGCCAAGCTGCTCACCCTCGCCTGCGCCCGGCTGGTCGACGACGGCACCGAGGCCCCCGAGAACGCCGCGCTCGCCAAGCTGACCAGCTCCGAAACCGCCGTCCGCGCCGTCGACCGCTCGCTCCAGGTGCACGGCGCCACCGGCTGGGTGCGCGGCCATCCGCTGGAGTACCTCTACCGCTACGTCCGGATGACCACCATCATCGAGGGGACCTCCGAGGTCCAGAAGGTGATCGTGGCCCGGGCCATGGGCCTGGGCTGACCCCGTACCGACGACCATCGACCGACGTCCGGAGGATGACCATGACCACCACCCCGGCCCGCCCCGTGCCCGCCCACCTGCCCGGCCTCTCCGTCTCCCACGGCCGCCCGCACCGCGACGGCGCCGTCCTCGACCTGTTCACCAGCTGGGCCCGCCGCACCCCGCACGCCCCCGCGCTGATCGACGGCGACCTCACCCTGCGCTACGCCGAACTCGACCGCCTCGCCGACGAGGTGGCCGGACAGCTGGCCGAGCAGGTGCGGCCCGGCGACCTGGTCGGCCTCTGCCTCGACCACTCCGCCGCGCTGGTCGCCGCCACCCTGGCCGTCGCCAGACTCGGCGCCGTCCACCTGCCGCTCGGCCCGCGCCCCGGAGAACGCCGGCTGCGGGCCGTCGCCGAACAGCTGCGCCCCGCCTGCCTGATCGGCGACCCGGCGCTGCTGCCGCCCGCCCACCGGGACGGCCGGCACCGCCCGCTCGCCGCCCCCGGCGCGCCCGGCGTGGTGGCCGCCTTCGCCGACCCCGGAGCCGCCGGGGAGCCGGCCGCCGCGGCCCCCAGGGGCGCCCAGTACACCGTGCTCACCTCCGGCTCCACCGGCCTGCCCAAGGCGGTCGCGGTCGGCCAGACCGCGCTCGGCGCCCTGCTCGCCTGGTACCGCGAGCTGACCGGCCTGGGCCCCGGCGACCGGCACAGCCTGCTCATCGGCGTCGCCTTCGACCCGCACCTGATGGAGCTGTGGGCCGCCCTCGGCTCGGGCGCGGCGCTGGTCGTCGCCCCCGAGGCGGTCCGCTGGGACCCGGCCGCGCTCACCGACTGGTGGCGCACCGCCGGCATCACCGTCGGCGTGCTGCCCACGCCGCTCGCCGAACCGGTCCTGGACCGCCCCTGGCCGGGCGACCTGCCGCTGCGCCACCTCATGATCGGCGGCGACCGGCTGCGCCGGGCCCCCGGCCCGGACGTCACCGCGACCGTCCACAACGCCTACGGCCCGGCCGAGGCCACCGTCGTCACCACCGTGCACACCATGGCCCCGGGCGCCGCGCACGGCGCCGGCGCGCCGCCGATCGGCCGCCCGATCCCCGGGGCGATCGTCCTGGTGACCGACGCGCACGGCCGCCCGCTGCCGCACGGCGAGGCCGGCGAACTGCGGATCGGCGGCCAGGGCCTGGCCATCGGCTACCTCGACGCCGGGCTGACCGCCGAGCGCTTCGTCTCCGCGCCCGACGAGGTCGACGGCACCGACCGGGTCTACCGCACCGGCGACCGGGTGCTGATGCGCCCGGACGGGGTGCTGGAGTTCCTCGGCCGACTGGACGACCAGGTCAAGGTCAGCGGTGTGCGGATCGAGCCGGCCGAGGTGGAGGCCGCCCTCGAACGCGACCCCCGGGTGCGGCGCGCCGCCGTCGTCGCCCGCCCGGCCCCGGCCGGCGGCGCCCAGCTGCTCGCCTTCGCGCAGCCCGCCGCCGAGGCCGGGCCGGTGGACGGCGCCCTGCTGCTGGACGCCGTGCGGCCCTGGCTGCCGGAGCAGGCCGTGCCGAGCGCCCTGCGGCTGGTCGACACCTTCCCGCTGGACGCCAACGGCAAGATCGACCGGGCCGCGCTGGTCAAGGCGGAGGAGGAGGTCGCCCAGCAGGGCGGCCGGCCCGGCACCGAGGAGGCCACGCCCACCGAGCGGACCGTCCTGCGGCTCTGCCGGGAACTGCTCGGCGCCACCGGCCTCACCCTCGACGACAACCTCCTGGACGCGGGCGGCACCTCCGTCACCGCGGCCCGGCTGCTGGCCGCCCTGGAGGAGGAGTGCGGCATACGGCTGCGCGCCCCGCAGCTGCTGCGCCAGCCCGACCTGCGGGCCCTCGCGCGGCTGCTCGACGAGCGCCGCCCGGGCGCCACGGGCTGACCGGCCGCCGCCGCGCCCCTCCCTCCCACCGTCGCACGGCGCCCCGGCTCGCCGCCGGGGCGCCCGGAAGGCTGACCACCCATGACCTCTCCCGCCACCACCGTCCCGGCGCTCGTGGCCCGGCAGGCCGCCGAGCGCCCCGACGCGCTTGCCGCGACCGACGGCACCACCACCCTCACCTACCGCGAACTCGCCACCGCCGCCGCCCGGTTGGCCGCCGAACTGACCGCCCGGGGGATCCGCCCGGGCAGCGCCGTCGGCCTGCTGTGCGCCCGCGCCACCCGCCTCGCCGTCGCCCAGCTCGCCGTCTGGTGGGCCGGCGGGCACGTCGTCCCGCTCGACCCCGGGTACCCGCGCCCGAGGCTGCACGCCATGCTCGACGACGCCGACGCCCGACTCACCCTCGGCGACAAGGCGCTGCTGGCCGAGGCGGGCCTGCCGGAGGACCGCGTCCTGGTCCTCACCGAGCTCGGCCCCACCGCGATCGCCGCCGCCGGACCCGCGGCCCCGCGCACGCCCGAGCCCCCGGCCCCGGACGCCGCCGCGCTCGTCTACTACACCTCCGGCTCCACCGGCCGCCCCAAGGGCGTCCTGGTCCCGCACGGCGCCGTCGCCGACCTGGTCACCGCCGCCGACGGCATCGCCCTCGGCCCCGGCGACCGGGTGCTGCACCACTCGCCGGTCGCCTTCGACGCCGCCACCTTCGAACTGTGGGGCCCGCTGGCGCGCGGCGCCGCCGTCGCGCTGTCCCCGGCCGAACGCCCCAGCGCCGAGGAACTCGCCCGGGACGTCGAGCGGTTCGGCGTCACCACCGCCTTCCTCACCACCGCGCTGTTCCACCAGCTGGCCGCCCGCCGCTCGCGGGTCTTCGGCGTGCTGCGCACCGTGCTGGCCGGCGGCGAGGCGCTCTCCGCCGAGCACGCCGCCGCGGTGCTGCGCGCCTTCCCCTGGCTGGAGCTGTTCAACGTCTACGGGCCCACCGAGGCCACCACGTTCACCACCCTGCACCGCGTCCGGCCCGCCGACGGCGCCGGGCCGGTGCCGATCGGCCGCCCCTTCGGCGGCGCCCGCACCCTCGTCCTCGACGCGGAGCGCCGGCCCGTCCAGGACGGCACCCGCGGCGAACTGTGGATCGCCGGGGCCCGGGTGGCGCTCGGCTACCTCGGCCGGCCCGGGCCGACCGCGGAGCGCTTCGCCGACCTCCCCGGCACCGGCCGCGCCTACCGCACCGGCGACCGGGTGCTGCGGCGCCCCGACGGGGTGCTGGAGTACCACGGGCGGCTGGACGACCAGGTCAAGGTGCGCGGCTTCCGGATCGAGCCCGGCGAGGTCGAGCACGCCCTGCGGAGTCTGCCCGAGGTCGCCGAGGCGGCGGTGGTGGTCCGCCGGGCCGGCCGTGCGGACGCCGCGCTCACCGCCTGCGTCGTCCCCGCCGAGGGCGTCCGCCCGGCGCCCGAGGCGCTCCGCCGCCGGCTCGCCGAACGGCTTCCGGCCCACCTGGTGCCGACCGCCTGGACGGTGCTCGACGCCCTGCCGCTGACCACCAGCGGCAAGGTGGACCGCCGGGCGCTGGCCGCCGACGACACCGGGCCCGACGACACCGGTCCCGGGGACGGCGGACCGGGCGGCGGCGGATCCGGGAGCCGTCCCGCCCCCGCCGCGCTGACGCCGATCCAGCAGGTGGTCGCCGCCGCCTGGTCGCGCGCCCTGGAGCACGAGGTGACCGCCCCGGACGCCGACTTCTTCGCCGAGGGCGGGCACTCGCTGCTCGCCATGTGGGTGGTCGACGACCTTCGCGAGGACCTCGGCGTGGACCTTCCGCTCGGTGACTTCCTCGACCACCCGACCGTCGCCGGCCAGGCCGACCTGGTCGAACGCGCCCTGCTGGCCGCCGATGCCGCCGACACCGCCGAAGCCGCCGAAGCCGCACTGACCCCCGATGCCGCGGAGACCCCCGAGGAGCCCGCCCGATGACCGCCCCGCTCGACCAGGCCGACCTGCTCCGCCGCGCCCGCCGCCGCACCTCGGTCCCCGCCGCACCCGCGACCGCCACCGGACCCGCCTCCGCCCTCCGCACCCCGGGCCCCGTCCCGCGCGGCACCGGCACCGGCACCGATCCGGCCCCGCTCTCCCACGCCCAGCAGCGGATGTGGCTGATGGAGCGCCTCGGCCAGGGCGGCCCCCGCTACCACGTCCCGCTCGCCACCCGGCTGCGCGGCCCGCTGGACCCCGACGCCCTCGCCGCCGCCCTGACCGCCCTCACCACCCGCCACCACGTCCTGCGCACCCGCTACGCCCACCACGACGACGGCCCCCGGCAGCACACCGGGCCCGCCGCCCCCGTCCCGCTGTCCGTCCGCGAGGCCGCGCCCGAGGCCGCCGCCGCCCTGCTGCGGGCCGAGGCGGCCCGGCCCTTCGACCTCGCCACCGGCCCGGTCCTGCGGGCCCTGGTCCTCCGGCACGCCCCCGAGGACCACACCCTGCTGCTCACCCTCCACCACATCGCCGTGGACGGCGGCTCGCTGCCCGTGCTCGCCGCCGAACTCGCCGCGCTCTACGCGGCCGCCGCCGACGGCCGCCCGGCCGGCCTGCCCGAGCCGGAGCTCCAGTACGCCGACTACGCCCGCTGGGAGCGCTCCCGCGACGACCGGCTCGCCGCCGCGGCCGCCGAACGGGCCGCCCGCCTCGCCGGCGCCCGCCCGCCGGCGCTGCTGCGCGCCGTCCCGCCCGGCACCCCCGAGCGGCGCGCCGTCCTGCACACCGCCCCGCTCGCCCCGGAGACCCTCGACGGCCTGCGCCGGCTCGGCGCCCGGCACGGCGCCACCCCGTTCACCGTCGTACTGGCCGCCGCCTTCGCCGCCCTGCGCACCGCCACCGGGGCGTCCGACCTCGTCCTCGGCTGCGCCGGCGGCCACCGCGCCCGGCCCGAACTGCGCCGGCTGATCGGCCTCCAGGTCAACACCCTGCCCGTGCGCGCCCGGCTGCCCGAGCCCGACGGCGACCCGGCCTTCCCCGAGGTGCTGGCCACCGTCCGCACCGCCCTGATCGACGCCCAGGAGCACCACGACGTGCCCTTCGACCTGGTCGTCGAACGCCTCGGCCCCGCCGCCCGGGGCGAGGACGGTACCCCGCTGCTCGCCGTGAGCTGCGACCTGGTCCGCCCGGCGGAGCCGCTGACGCTGCCCGGCCTCACGGCGGAGGCCGTCGAGGTCGACCTCGGGCTCGCCAAGTTCGGCCTCACCCTGCTGGTCGAGGAGGGCCCGCGGCCGCGCTGCCTGCTGCAGCACGACCCGGCGGCGCTGGACGAGCCGACCGCCCGCCGCCTGCACACGGCCTTCACCGGGCTGCTGACCGCCCTCGCCGCCGACGCCGACCGCCCGCTCTCCGCGCTCCCCGGCGAACGCCTCGCCGGCCCGGCGCCCGCCCGCGCCGAGCACCCCGCCGTCGCCGCCCTGCTCGCCGACCCCCGGGTCACCGACGCCGCGCTCCACCTCGCCGAGCACGGACCGGCCCTCGCCTACGCGAGCGTCCGCGGCCCGGTGGCCCCCAGCGGCGCCGACCTGCGGGCCGCCCTGCGCCGCCGGCTCGCCGAGGGCGCCCACCTGCCGCTCGCCGTCACCCTGCTGGACCGCATCCCGCGCCGCCCCGACGGCACCCTCGACCCCGCCCGCCTCCCCGGCCGCCCCGACGCGTCGGCCCGCCTCCCCGAGGTGCTGGACGCGTTCGCGGAGCTGCTGGGCGCACGGCCGCCGGCCGACGGGGACTTCCTCCGCCTCGGCGGCCACTCCCTGGCGGCGGTGCAGCTGGCCGAACGGCTGCGCGGCCGCCTCGGCCTGCCGCTGACCGGCCTGGACGTCCTGGAGCAGCGCACCCCGCGCGCGCTGGCCGCCCTGCTCGCCACCCGGGCCGCCGACCGCCGCACCGCCGACCGCCGCGGCACCGGCCGCACCGCCCCCGGGGCGCTCCCCGCACGGGCCGGGACGGTGCTGCTCACCGGCGCCAGCGGAGGCGTCGGCGCGGCCGTCCTGCAGGAACTCCTCGCCCAGGGCCGCACCGTGCGGGCGCTGGTCCGCCCCGAGTCGGCCCACCTGGTGGCCGGCGCCGGCGTCGAGGTGGCCGAGGGCGACCTCGCCGACCCGGACAGCCTGCGCCGGGCCGTCGAGGGCGCGGACACCGTCATCCACGCCGCCTGCACCTTCACCGAGCACGCCGTCGACCTCGCCGCGATGCGCGCGCTGGTCGAGGGCTGGCACGGCACCGGCGGGTTCGTCTTCGTCAGCAGCGTCGACGCCTACGGCCGGCCCGCCCCGGGCGAGGTCCCCGAGGGCGCGCCCCCGGCCGGACCGCTCACCCCCTACGGCCGGGCCAAGCTCGACTGCGAGCGGATCCTGCTGGACGCCGCCCCGCGGGCCCGCGGCCCGGTCTCCGTGGTCCGCCCGCCGATCGTCTGGGGCCCGTACCGGCGGCTGCGCGACCAGCTCCGCTGGGGCGCCACCGGCGCGCTCTACCAGGCCGCCCTGGCCGGCCGCCCGATCCTCCTGCCGCCCGCCGACCGCGGCTGGTCGGGCGCGAGCTGGGTGCACTCCGCGGCGCTCGCGCGGGCCGTCGCGCAGAGCGCCGAACGCGCCCCCGGCCGGATCGTCAACGCGGTGACCGGCCACGTCTCCTGGACCGACCTCACCGCCGAACTGGTCCGGCTGCTCGGCTCCGCCAGCCCGGTCGCGCACGGCCCGGACGCCGACCCCGAGCTGCTGCGCCCCTGGCACCACCGGGCCGACGCGCTGGCGGCGGCGCTGCGCCCGGAGCCCGGGGAGGACTGGCGCACCGTCCTCGCCGCGATGACGGCCGGGACCGCCGCCGCGCGGTGAGCACGAGCGGACACCCCGGGGACCGGAAGGCCCGCGGGGTGTCCGCTCGTCCACCGCCACCGGTGCCGCTCAGCCGCGGCGCTCCCAGCGGTAGAACTCGCGCGCCATCGCGTCCTTCGGCCCCCGCCAGGTGGCCGGGTCGTACGCCTGGACGTAGGCGGTGAGCGCGTCGCTGATCGCCCGGAACTCGGGGTGGCCGGCCACCTGGGCGACGGCCGGGCCCGGCGGGCGGTCCGCCTCGATCAGGTGCAGGTAGACGTCGCCGAACTGGAACAGGCTCCGCCCGGTCACCCCGATCAGGTGCGGGAGCTCGCCCCGGTTGTCGGAGTCGGCGAACACCTCGGCGATACCGGCGGCCGCGTCGGGCCTCATCCGGGCGACGATCAGGGCGCGGTGGGTGTGCGCCGTCCCGGGCACGCTCCCGGGGGTGGTCACGGGGGACGCCATGGCTCAGACCTCCGCTGCCTTCTTCTCGACCTTCTCGCGGATCAGCTGCAGCTGGATCCGGGAGTTGCGGTTGATGTGGTTGACCATGCCCGCGTCGTCGACCGGCGCGGTGGGCTTCATCGCGAAGTCCTGCACCCAGCGCATCCGGGTGCCGGCCGGCACCTCGGCGTACTCCCAGCGGATGTCCATGAACTCGAACGGGCCGGGCTCGACGCGCCGGGCGCTGACCGCCAGTTCGGTGCGGTCGGTGGTGCGCTCGGAGACCCAGCTCCAGACCTTGCCGTCCTCGTCGGGGTGCATGGTCAGCCGGAAGCGCACCCGGTCGCCCTCGCGCTCCAGCACCTCCACCGAGGCGTACTCGCTGAACAGCTGCGGCCAGTTCTCCAGGTCGTTGGTGATCTCCCAGACCAGGTCGAGCGGGGCCGCGATGACGATCTCGTTGTCGGTGTGTCCGGGCATCTCAGGCACCCGCCTTCGCGGTGACCGCGGCGTTGACCAGGTCCAGGAACTCGGCCGGGGTCTTGGCCGACTCCGCGCCGTTGGTGACCTTCACGCCGTGCCGGTTCTCCAGCTCGCCGACCACGCCGAGCAGGCCGAGGGAGTCCACGCCGAACTCGTCGAAGGCGGCGCCGGGGCGCTCCAGGGCGCCCGGGTCGATCACGACGCCGGCCCGGGCCTGGATGAGCGCCGCGAGTTCGGGATAGCTGAGGGTGTTGCTCACGGGGGTGTCCCTTCGTTGCGAGCGAGTGGTGAGCGGGTGGAGCGGGGGAGGAGCGGGGCGGGCTTCAGGACGGCTCGCCGCGCCGGAGCACCAGCGCCGCGTTGGAGCCCATCAGCCCGCGGCTGAGCACCAGGGCGGTGCGCAGTTCGGCCGGGCGGGCGCGGCCGGTCACCAGGGCGAGGTCGTGGGCGACCTCGGTGACGTTGGGGGTGGGCGGCACCACGCCGTCCTCCATGGCGAGCACGGCGGCGACGGTGTCCAGCGCGGGGGCGCCGCAGTAGGCCCGCCCGGTACCGGACTTGGGGGCGGTGACCGGGACCCGCTCGGCGTAGGGGCCGAGCGCGTCGGCCAGCGCCAGCGCCTCGGCGCGGTCGGCGGCCGGGACGCCGAGGGCGTCGGCGAAGACCACGTCGATCTCCTCCGCGGCGATCCTGGCCCGCTCCAGGGCGATCCTGATCGCCGCGGCCAGACCCTCCCGGGACTCCTCCCAGCGGGAGGCGCCGGTGAAGGTCGCGGCGTGGCCGGCGATGTGTGCCCGGACGGCGGCCCCGCGCCGGCGGGCGGTCGCGTCGTCCTCCAGCAGCAGCATCGCGCCGCCCTCGGCGGGGGCGAAGCCGGCCGCGTCGGGGGAGAACGGCAGGTAGGCCCGGTCGGCCCGGTCCGCGAGGCTCAGCTCGGGGTAGCCGAGCTGGCAGACCATCGAGTAGGGCGCCAGCGGGGCCTCGGCGGCGCCGACCACCACCGCGGCGGTGCCGTGCTCGACGGCCCGGGCGGCGTGCGCGATCGCGTCCAGCCCGCCGGCCTCGTCGCTGGCCACCACCGCGCACGGGCCCTTGTAGCCGCCGCGGATGGAGATCTGGCCGGTGCTGGCCGCGTAGAACCAGGCGATGGACTGGTAGGGGCCGACGAACTGCGGCCCCTTGCCCCAGAGCTGCTGGAGCTCGCCCTGTCCGAACTCGCCGCCGCCGGAGCCGGCCGCGGTCACCACGCCCACCGCGTACGGCTGTTCCGGGTCGGGGGTGAAGCCGGCGTCCGCCACCGCCTGGTCGGCGGCGGCCATCGCGTAGTGCGTGAACCGGTCGGTCTGCACCAGGTAGCGGTTGTCGACGGCGGCCCGCGGGTCGAAGTCCCGTACCTGGCCCGCGATGCGCAGGGGGAGGCCGGTGCAGCCCTCGCGGGATATCCGGTCGAGGACGCTCACGCCCTGCCGGGTGGCCTTCCAGAAGGCGTCGGCCCCCACGCCGTTCGGCGCCACCACACCCAGGCCGGTGATCACCGCCCGGCGTTCCTGCTGACGTGACGTCATGGATCTCACCCCGTTCTTGTGAGCACGACGGCGGACTGGAATCCGCCGAATCCGCTGCCGACCGACAGGATGTTCCGCAGCGGCAGCTCCCGCGCGGTGCGCGGCACGTAGTCGAGGTCGCACTCCGGGTCGGGCGTCTCGTAGTTGGCGGTCGGCGGCACCACGCCGCGGTCCAGCGCGAGGGTGCAGGCGACCACCTCGATCGCACCGATCGCGCCGAGCGAGTGCCCGACCATCGACTTGATCGAGCTCATCGGCGTCCGGTACGCGTGCTCGCCGAGCGAGCGCTTGACGGCCGCCGTCTCGTGCCGGTCGTTCTGCTTGGTACCCGAGCCGTGCGCGTTGACGTAGTCGACGTCGGTGCGGTCGACCCGGGCGTGGCCCAGTGCGTGGTCGATGGCCCGGGACATCTCCAGCCCCTCCTGGGTGAGGCCGGTCATGTGGTAGGCGTTGCCGTAGGTCGAGAACCCGCCGACCTCGCCGTAGATCCGCGCGCCGCGCCGGCGGGCGTGCTCCAGCTCCTCCAGGACCAGGACGGCGCCGCCCTCGCCGAGCACGAAGCCGTCGCGGTGGGCGTCGAACGGGCGGGAGGCGTGCGCCGGGTCGTCGTTGCGTTCGCTGGTGGCCTTGATGGCGTCGAAGCAGGCGACGGTGATCGGCGAGATCGGCGAGTCGGAGGCGCCGGCGACGCAGATGTCGGCGCGGCCGTCCTCGACCGCCTGGAAGCCGTAGCCGATGGCGTCCAGGCCGGAGGTGCAGCCGGTGGAGACGGTCTGCACCGGGCCGTGCGCGCCGGTCCGTTCGGCGACCGCCGAGGCGAGCGTGCTGGGCGCGAACGCCCGGTGCAGCTGCGGCTCGGCGAGCCGGTGGTCGACGTCCCAGCGGGCCCCGCCGGCGCTGACCAGGGCGTAGTCGTGCTCCAGTCGGGTGGTGCCGCCGACGGCGGTGCCGAGCGAGACGGCGATCCGCCACGGATCCTCGGCGGCCAGGTCGAGCCCGGCGTCGGCGATCGCCTCGTCGGCCGCCACCATCGCGAACTGCACGTAGCGGTCGGCCCGTTGGACGTCGTCCGGGCCGAGCCCGTGGGCCGCCGGGTCGAAGTCGCACTCGGCGGCGATCCGGGAGCGGAACCCGGCGGGGTCGAAGAGCGTGATGCCGCGGGTCGCCGTCCGCCCGGCGGTGAGGAGGTCCCAGAACGCCGGGACCCCGACCCCTCCGGGCGCGACCACGCCGATTCCGGTGACGGCGACCCGGCGGCGGCTCACGAGCCCACCTTGGCGTGTTCCGGCGGTCCGGAGTTGACCGCCGGCCCGGTCTCCTCGGTGTCGACGTGGCCGAGTTCGGGGCGCGGCGCCAGCGGGCCGAGGTGGAAGACCATCTTGGCCACGGAGTCGCCGACGTTGCGGAACCGGTGGCGCATGTTGATCGGGATCATCAGGCCCTGCTCGGGCTTGAGCACCCGGGTCTCGCCGTCCAGGTCCACCTCCAGGTCGCCGCTGACGACGAACACGAACTCCTCGGAGTACGGGTGGTAGTGCTCGCCGATCCGCTCGCCGGGCTGCACGATGGCCAGGCCCATGAACCCGCTGGTGGCGCCGCAGGTGGTCGGGGTGAGCATGGCGCGCAGGTCGCCGCCGCGCCGGCGGTTCTCCGGCGCGTCGGAGACGTTCACGATCCGTGGGTACTGCGTGGACATGGTTTCTTCCTTCTCTTGCCGGGGGCTTCCGGGGCCGGGGCCTGCGCTGTCGGAGCGCGATGGTGGTCAGGAGTCCTGGGACGTCCGGTCGGTGACCGGGTTCATGCTGCGGGCGGCGAGGAAGGCGCGCAGCCCGGCGTCGGTCCGCAGGTCGCCCTCCGGGCCGAGGTCGAGCAGCCGGCCCAGGGCCGCGGCCTCGCGCTCGTCGGCCACGCCCAGCGCCGCTCCCGGGTCCGCCTCCGGCGGCAGTCGCAGGTCGGCCAGCCGGACCACGACGTCCCCGCGGTGGAAGACGGTGCTCCCGGCGACCGGGCCGGTCGGATCGGCGGTGGCGAGGTTGTCGTAGTCGGCGAGCAGTTCGGTGACCGCCTTCCCCTGGCCCGGCTTCACCGGGTAGAGCACGGCGTGCCGGTGCAGCCGCCCGGAGGCGGGGGCGCCGGCCACGGCCTGATGGGCGGCCGGCAGCGCGGCCCGGGCGAAGAAGGCGCGCGCCGCCTGCGGGTCGCCCAGCTGGCGGGCCTCCTCCAGGTACGGGTTGATCGCCTCCTCGACGGCCCGCACCTCGGGCTGCAGGGCGACGTGCCGCAGCGCGTCGCCGAGGCTGCCGATCACCTCGACCGCGCGGACCACCCGGTTGCCGTGCATGAACAGCGAGGTGCGGCGCAGCCGGGTGGTGTCGTCCACCTCGGCCCGCGGGGAGGCGTAGCCGGACAGGATCCGGGCCACCTCGGGCTCGCTGCCGGGCTTGACGGTGAAGGTGAGCGCGTGCCGGACCACGCCGTCCGGGCCCGGGTCGGCCTTCGGCGGTCCGGCCACCCCGGCGGGGGCGCTGCGCGGCAGGTCGGCCGGCACCTCCAGCGGCGGCCGGCTGCCGGTGGCGCCGGCGGCGGAGGTCTCCCGGAGGATGGCGTAGCGCAGGGACCGGAAGGTGTCGCTGACGCAGCCGTGCATCGGCTTGACCATCTCCCGGTGGGCCGGGCTGTCCACCCACTGCAGGAAGGTCTCCTGGTCCTCCCACTCGCTGGTGATGAGCCACTGGCGGGGGTCGTTGATGGACTGGCAGAGCTGGTCGCTGACGTGGCCGGGCACGGTCGCGACCTGGTGGCGCAGCTGCTCGTACACGTCCATGAAGCGCTGCTGGGCGCCGTCCTGGATCTCCAGCATCAGCACCACCCGCAGGCGGGTCTCGGAGGGGGAGTGCTGCCGGGCGGGCGGTTCGGACAGGGTCGTCATGATCCACTTTCTGCTTCTGGGCCGCGCGCGTCGGGGGCCGCGTGCGGCGGCGCCGGTGCCGGAGGGGGCCGGGCGGCCCCCGGCGGGAGGGGTGCTGCGGTGGCCGTCGGCCACCAGGCCTGAGGTCGATCGTGCGCGGCGCTTCCGAGTGGCGCGAGATATGCGGGCCATCCGGGCGAAGAGGCGCCACAACGCGTCCGGCACGGGGGACGGTAGGACCGGGCCGCCGTGCCCGCGGGCCCCTGCGGGGGCCGCGACGAGCCTTGCATTCGGCCCAGAACTCCCGTACAGGCTGGAGCAATTGATGAATCCGAAGGTGGACGACCGGGTACCGGTCCTGATCGTCGGCGGCTCGCTGGTCGGGCTGTCGGCCTCGCTCTTCCTGGGCCGACTGGGTGTCAGGCACCTGCTCGTCGAGAAGCACGCCGACACCTCGCACCACCCGCGCGGCCGAGGCAACAACGTCCGGACGATGGAGCTGTACCGGGTGGCCGGGATCGAGCCGGCGATCCGCGAGGCGGCGTCCGTCCTGGCCCCGAACCACGGCATCCTGCAGGCCCCCTCGCTGACCGGCGAGGAGCAGGAGTGGCTGTTCCGGGAGATCGACCCGGGCGGGCGGCTGGCCCGGTTCAGCCCCAGCTCCTGGTGCCTGTGCAGCCAGAACGACGTGGAGCCGGTGCTCCGCCGCGCGGCCCGCGAGCTGGGCGCCGACATCCGCTTCGGCACCGAGCTGCTCTCCTTCGAGCAGGACGCCGACGGCGTGACGGCGCTGCTGCGCAGCCGGGAGACCGGCGAGGAGCGGGTCGTCCGGGCCGACTACCTGATCGCGGCGGACGGCCCGCGCAGCCCGGCCCGCACCCGGCTCGGCATCGGCCAGAGCGGCAAGGGCGAGCTGTTCCACAACGTCAGCATCACCTTCCGGGCGAAGCGGCTGGCCGAGGTCGTCGGCGACCGCCACTTCATCGCCTGCTACCTCACCGACCCGGAGGCGGACGGCGCCCTGCTGCCGGTCGACAACCGGGAGGAGTGGGTGTTCCACGCGCCGTGGCACCCGGAGCACGGCGAGCCGCTGGAGGCGTTCACCGACGAGCGCTGCGCCCGGCACATCCGGGCCGCGGTCGGGATGCCCGACCTCGACGTCGAGGTGACCGGCAAGGCCCCGTGGCACGCCGCCGAGCGGGTCGCCGACCGCTACTCGGGCGGGCGGGTGTTCCTGGCGGGGGACTCGGCGCACGAGATGTCCCCGACCGGCGCGTTCGGCTCGAACACCGGTATCCAGGACGCGCACAACCTGGCCTGGAAGCTCGCCGCGGTGCTCTGCGGCTGGGCCGGCCCGGGGCTGCTGGAGACCTACGGGCAGGAGCGCCGGCCGGTGGCGCGGGTGACCGGCGAGCGCGCCTCGGCCCGCTCCGCCGAGCACAGTCACCCCGGGTACGCCGTCGTCCCGGGCGTCGGCCGGCAGGCCGGGGTGCTGGCGGTGGCGCTGGGCTACCGCTATCCGCAGGGCGCGGTGCTCGGTACCGACCCGGCCGGTCCGGTGGTCCCGGAGGCCTTCGAGTCCGCGGGCGAGCCGGGCGGCCGGGCCCCGCACCAGTGGCTGCTGCGGGCGGGCGTGCGGCTGTCCACCCTCGACCTCTACGAGCAGGCGATGGTGCTGCTGACCGGTTCGGCGGGCGCCGCCTGGCAGGACGCCGCCCGGCGGGCGGCGGACCGGCTGGCCGTCCCGCTGGACACCTACCGGGTCGGCGACGGCGCGGACGACGACCTGGCCCCCGAGCCGGGCGCCGACTTCGCCGCCCTGCACGGCATCCGCCCCGACGGCGCCCTGCTGGTGCGCCCCGACGGCTTCGTCGCCTGGCGCTCCGAGCACCCGGCCGACGACCCCGGGGCCGCCGTCGAGTACGCCCTGCGCGCGGTGCTGTCGCTCTGAGCGGAGAACCGCGAGGGCCCGCCGGGTGCACTGGCCGGCGGGCCCTCGCGGTGTCGTGGACGGATCGTCAGTGGCCGCCCTCGTCGACGACCTCGACGTCCTCGATGTTCCGCTCGATGATCTCGGCCGGCAGTGCCACCCGGATCGCCCAGTAGTAGATCACCAGGGAGAAGGCGGCGACCGCCGCGATGTCCCACCACATCGGGATCCGGCCGGTGCCGTCGCCGAAGCCGCCCTGCCAGGAGATCAGGCCGAGGCCCAGCAGGTAGACCGGCAGCCACTGGGCGGCCCGCCAGTCCATGTGCGGGGCGTTCGGCAGGCCCTTGCGGATCGCGTACGTGGCGTAGCCCCCGAGCAGCAGGTAGCCGATGACGATGGCGATGCCCAGGCGGGACAGGGTGTGCCAGCCGGCCCAGTAGATGATGAGGCTGGAGACCACGAAGGACGCCGGGGCGATGGCCGCGCCGGCGGGCAGGCGGTACGAGCGCTCGCGGGCCGGCAGCCGGCGGCGCAGGGCGCCGAAGGCGAGCGGGGCGCCGGCGTACATCAGCACGCTCGCCGAGGTGATGAAGCCGACCAGCTCCTGCCAGCTCGGGAAGGGCATGAAGCAGACGACGCCGGTGACGAACGACATGATGAGGCCGAACCACGGCGCGCCGCGCTTGTCGACCCGCTCGAAGAGCTGCGGCGCGTAGCCGTTCTTACTCAGGCCGTACGCGATGCGCGAGGTGGAGGTGGTGTAGATGAGGCCGGTGCCGCCGGGGGAGACGATGGCGTCGAAGTACAGCACCCAGGCCAGCCAGCCGAGGCCGACCAGGGTGGCGAGGCCGGCGAACGGGCCGTCGATGCCGGGGAAGTCGAGGTTCTCCCAGCCGTTGGCGAAGGTGGTGGCGGGCAGCGCGGCGATGAAGACGACCTGCAGCAGCACGTAGATCGCGGTGCCGATGGCGACCGAGCCGAGCACGGCGCGCGGGATGTCGCGCTTGGGGTTCCTGCTCTCGCCGGCCAGCTGGATCGCCTGCTCGAAGCCGAGCAGGGCGAAGATGATGCCGCTGGCGCTCACCGCGGTCAGCACGCCCTTGACGCCGAACGGGGCGAAGCCGTGCGAGGTGAAGTTGGAGCCGTGGAAGTTGGTCACGGCGAGCACGAAGATCGCGAACAGCGGGACGAAGATCTTCAGCCAGGTGGTGGCGCTGTTGGTGCGGGCGAGCGCCCGGACCCCGAGGAAGTTGACCGCGACGAACAGGCCCATCAGCAGCACCGCGACCGCGAAGCCGCTGGGGGTGAGGGTGCCGTTGTCGTTGAGGAGGCCCTGCGCGAACTCCCAGTGCCCGGCGTAGCCGATCATCGCCTGGACCTCGATGGGCGCGACGGTGGCGGCCTGGAGCCAGGAGAACCAGCCGAACGACATGCCCGCCAGGCCGCCGAAGGCGTAGTGGGGGTAGCGGGCGGTGCCGCCGGCGACCGGGAACATGCCGCCGAGCTCGGCGTGCACGAAGGCGAGCAGGACGATGGCGACCGCGCCGATGCCCCAGGCGACGAGGGCCGCCGGTCCGGCGACGACGACGGCGTTCTTGGCGCCGTAGAGCCAGCCCGAGCCGATGATCGAGCCGACCGAGGCCCACATGAGGCCGATGAGGCCGACTTCGCGGCGGAGCGACCGGTGGGTGGTGGTCCCGGTGCCGGGACCGGTGCCCGTGCCGGGCGGGGAGAGCTGGTTGAGGGAGGCCATGCGCAATCTCTCTGTGGTGAGGGTTCTCCGGAAGTTCGGAGCGCGGAGAGTTGCCACACAGTAGGCGGACGCAGAGACATCTGCACAGGTTTCCTTACCGAATGGTTACCTACTTCTCTGGATATCTCCGCAGGTAGGAGGCCATCTGTTCGTGCGACCGTTACGCTACCTGCGGGTAATTCCGCGATTTGAGCATCCATTGAGCTTCGGTTCGTGTCCGTGCCAAGGGCGGTGATCCGGGGGTTGTGGAAATGCCGTCGACCGTATGGAAATGCGGTCGCGCCGCACACCCGATAGGGTCGCCCCATGCGTTCCCGGATCCTGCCGCCGCCCGTCCGCTAGCGGGCGGCCCACTCCACGCACCCCGCCCGGCGGCCTCGCCGCTCCCGGGCCGATGAGTGCCGCCCGCGCCACCGGTGGACCTCATCCGGCCGGGCCCCGCCCGGCATCCCGTCGTGGAGAACGAACGCATGACCACTCATGCCGCCATGCCGGTCCGGCACGGCCTGCTGTCCATCTCGGCCGCCGCCGTCGCCTGGGGCGCGGGCGGGGCCGTGGCCGCCCTGCTGATGGCCGCCGCCGGGCTCGGCCCGGTCGCCGTCTGCGCCTGGCGCTTCGCCGTCGCCGCCGGCTGCCTCGCCCTGCTGCCCGGCCGGGGCGCCGCCGGGCCGCTCCGCTCCGCCGTGCTCACCGGCCCCGGGCTGGCGGTCAGCCAGTGCGCCTACTTCGGCTCGGTCCGGTACGCCGGGCTCGGCCTCGGCACCCTGGTGACCATCGGCGCCGGACCGGTGCTCACCAGCCTCGGCGCCCACCTGCTGCTGGGCGAGCGGCTCACCGGCCGGGCCGTCGCCGCCAACCTGCTCGCCCTCGGCGGACTGGCGCTCCTGGTGGCGGGCCCGGCGAGCGGCCCGCGGCCGGTCCTCGGCGTGGCGCTCGCCGTCCTGGCCGGCGCCGGGCAGAGCGGGCTCACCCTCTGGGCCAGGGCCGGCGGCACGGCCCGCGCCTCGACCGGGGCGTTCACCACCAGCCTGCTCTGCCTGCTGCCGCTCGCGCTGGCGGTGGACGGCGGCGTGCTGCCGTCCACCGGCGCACCGCTGCCGACGGCCGGCGCCCTGCTCTTCCTGGGAACGGTGCCGACGCTGCTCGCCTACCGCTGGTACTTCGCGGGCCTCGCCACCGTGCCGGGGACCACCGCGGCGGTGCTGGTGCTGCTCGAACCGGCCACCGCCGCCGTCCTCGGCGTGGTCTGCCTCGGTGAACCGCTGACCCCGGCGCTGCCGGCCGGCTCCGCCCTGCTGCTCACCGCGATCGCCGCGCTGACCCGGCGGCGGTAGCGCGGACCCGCCCCGCGCGCGATGTGCCCCGCGCCCGCCCGCCGGCTGTCCGGACGGCGGGCGGGCGCGGGAACCCGGGGCGTCCGGTGTCAGGGCACCGGGCGCAGGGTCGGCGGGGTGGGGACGAGGGCGCGCAGGACCAGGTCGACGTGGACGTGCGCGGCGCCGGCGCGGAGCAGGGCGGCGGAGACGGCGCGTAACTCCTCCGGGCCGGTGCAGGCGAGCCGCAGTTCGAGGTCGGCGTCGCCGGCCAGCGCCAGTCCGCTCTGCACCGCCGGGATCTCGGCGACCAGCCGGTCGAAGTCGAGCGGGACCGGGCCGTAGCTCACCCGGGCGAGGGCCTGGAGCGGGCGGGCCGGCTCGGGCTGCGGCGCGCCGGGGACGAGGTGGAGCGCGCTCACCGGCGCTGGAGCCGCGCGCCGGAGCGGGTGGCGGGGTGGCCGGTGGCCGGGCGGGCGGCGCCGTCGGCGGCCGGGCCGCTCACCGGCGGGGCGACGAGGCGCGGATCCAGGACCAGTTCGTCGATGCCCAGCGGCGCGGTGAGCGCGCGCAGGGCCGGTTCGCCGAGTTTGACGGCCGCCTGCTCCGGGCCGAGCAGCTCGGCGAGCGTGCCCGCGGAGCTGAAGCCGACGGCGCAGCGGCGGCCGTCGCGCAGGCGGAAGAGGCGGAGGGAGGTGGTCCGTCCGGTGACGGTGACCGGGACGTGCCAGATGACGGCGCGGGCCATGCGGGTGCTCCCGAGTGGTGGAGAGGTGCCTGCCGGAACTGCTCGGTGCTGTGCTGTGCTGTGCCGCTCGGAACCGCGCTGGGCTGCCCCGAACCGCTTGCTCCGACGCTAGGGCGGGTCCGGGCGCACGGTGAACAGTCCTGACGCAGCGTTGACCAAATGCTGCACCGTGTTGACGAAGTCCTGACGGCCGGGTGCACCGCTCACCGGACAGCCTTCCTCATCCTTCCCTGTCCTTCCCCTTGTCATGGTAGTTTGCGTACTTTGGCGAACAGTGCGAGGGAGGCGGCCGGTGCCCGAGCACCACCCGGAGTACTTCTCGGTCGAGCAGGTTGCCGAACTGCTCGGCCTGCACGTGCGGACGGTCCGCGGCTACGTCCGCGACGGCCGGCTGCGCGGGGTCAGGATCGGCAAGCAGTACCGGATCGCCCGCCGCGACTTCGAGGCCTTCACCGGGGCCCCGGCCGCCGCCGAGGAGCCCGCCGCGGCGGCGCCCCCCGGGCCGCTGCACGCCGAGGCCTCCGCGGTGGTCCAGATCGAGGCCGTCGGCGTCCGCGAGGCCGCCCGGCTGTCCAACACCCTGCTCGCGGTGGCCGCCGGACCGCGCGGGGGCCCGGTGCCGCTGCGCGTCGAGACCCTGCACAACGAGGAGCGCTCGACCCTCAAGGTGATCGTCCTCGGCTCCCCGGCCGACGCCGCCGAACTGCTGCTGCTCATCCACTCGTTGACGGCGGAGGGCCGCCAGGCCTGAGCCGTCCGGACCCGGCCCCGCCTCCGCGGCCGCGGCTGCCCGCCGAAGGCCCGGAACGGCGCGTTCCGACCCGCCTTCCGACCCGCTCCGCTTGCCCCGCGCCCGCGCCGGGACGACGGTGGATCTGATCCGGATCCGGGGGGAGGTGGAGCGGAGGGCCGGTCACGAGATATCTTGACGTCAAGACGTTGGAGACGTGAAGCGGAGTACCGATGACTGACTCGACCATCATCTATACGCACACCGACGAGGCGCCGGCCCTGGCAACGTACTCGTTCCTGCCGGTGGTCCAGGCGTACGCCTCGACGGCGGGCGTGAAGGTGGAGACTCGCGACATCTCCCTCGCCGGGCGAATCATCGCGAGCTTCCCGGAGCGTCTGACCGAGGACCAGCGGATCGGCGACGCGCTCGCCGAGCTGGGCGCGCTCGCCAAGACCCCGGGCGCCAACATCATCAAGCTGCCGAACATCTCGGCCTCCATCCCGCAGCTCAAGGCCGCCGTCGCCGAGCTGCAGGCGCAGGGCTACGCGCTGCCGGACTACCCGGACGACCCGCAGACCGACGAGGACAAGGACGTCCGCGCCCGTTACGACAAGGTCAAGGGCAGCGCCGTCAACCCGGTCCTGCGCGAGGGCAACTCGGACCGCCGCGCCCCCGCGTCGGTGAAGAACTACGCCAAGACCCACCCGCACCGCATGGGCGCCTGGTCGGCCGACTCCAAGACCAATGTCGCCACCATGGGCGAGAACGACTTCCGCTCCACCGAGAAGTCGGCCGTCATCGCCGAGGACGGCGCGCTGCGCATCGAGCTGGTCGCCGAGGACGGCACCACCACCGTGCTGCGCGAGTCCGTCCCGGTGCTGGCCGGCGAGGTCGTGGACGCCTCGGTCATGCGCGCCGCCGCGCTGAACGGGTTCCTGGCCGCGCAGGTCGCCAGGGCCAAGGCCGAGGGCGTGCTGTTCTCGGTCCACCTGAAGGCCACCATGATGAAGGTGTCCGACCCGATCATCTTCGGCCACGTGGTCCGCGCCTTCTTCCCGCAGACCTTCGCCAAGTACGGCGAGGTGCTGGTCGCGGCGGGCCTGAACCCGAACAACGGCCTCGGCGGCATCCTGGCCGGCCTGGAGAAGGTCCCGCACCTGGGCGAGGAGATCAAGGCCTCGTTCGAGGCCGAGCTGGCCGAGGGCCCGGCCCTGGCCATGGTCGACTCCGACAAGGGCATCACCAACCTGCACGTGCCGAGCGACGTCATCGTCGACGCCTCGATGCCGGCCATGATCCGCACCTCCGGCCACATGTGGGGCCCGGACGGGCAGGAGGCCGACACCCTCGCCGTGCTGCCGGACAGCAGCTACGCGGGCGTCTACCAGGCCGTCATCGACGACTGCCGCGCCCACGGCGCCCTGGACCCGGCCACCATCGGCTCGGTCCCGAACGTCGGCCTGATGGCCCAGGCCGCCGAGGAGTACGGCAGCCACGACAAGACCTTCGAGATCGCGGCCGCCGGCACCGTCCGCCTGGTCGACACCGAGGGCAACGTCGTCCTGGAGCAGGCCGTCCAGCCGGGCGACATCTTCCGCTCCTGCCAGACCAAGGACCTGCCGATCCGCGACTGGGTGAAGCTGGCCGTCACCCGCGCCCGCGTCACCGGCAACCCGGCCGTCTTCTGGCTGGACGAGACCCGCGCCCACGACGCCGTGCTGATCGAGAAGGTCAGGACCTACCTCGCGGACCACGACACCGAGGGTCTGCAGATCGAGATCAAGTCCCCGGTCGAGGCCACCACGTTCTCGCTGGAGCGCATCCGCCGGGGCGAGGACACCATCTCGGTCACCGGCAACGTGCTGCGCGACTACCTGACCGACCTGTTCCCGATCCTGGAGCTGGGCACCAGCGCCAAGATGCTGTCGGTCGTCCCGCTGATGAACGGCGGCGGCCTGTTCGAGACCGGCGCCGGCGGCTCCGCCCCGAAGCACGTCCAGCAGCTGGTCAAGGAGGACTACCTGCGCTGGGACAGCCTGGGCGAGTTCTTCGCGCTGGCCGCCAGCTTCGAGCACCTGGCCCGCACCACCGAGAACGCCCGCGCCCAGGTGCTGGCCGACACGCTGGACCGCGCCACCGGCACCTTCCTCAACGAGGACAAGTCGCCGAGCCGCCGCCTCGGTGGCATCGACAACCGCGGCAGCCACTTCTACCTGGCCCTGTACTGGGCCCAGGAGCTGGCCGGCCAGAGCGACGACGCCGCGCTCGCCCAGGCCTTCGAGGGCCTGGCCAAGACGCTGGCCGAGCAGGAGGGGACCATCGTCGAGGAGCTCGTCGCGGTGCAGGGCTCCCCGGTCGACCTCGGCGGCTACTACCAGCCGGACCCGGCCAAGGCCGCGGCCGTGATGCGCCCGTCGAAGACCCTCAACGAGGCGCTCGCCAACCTCGCCTGAGCCTGACGGCGGAGGCGTCGAGGGCATCGAGGGCACCGGAGGTGTCGAAGGTGCCGTTGGCGTCGAACGGTTGAACCCGGGAGGCCCCGGAGGTCCGCTGTCGGACCTCCGGGGCCTCCCGGCCTTTCCCGGCCCTCATTCCCCCGTGTCCTCCGGCCCGCCGTGTCCGGCGCCCTCGGGCCGGGCGTGCCGGGGGAGCAGGAAGGCGGTCAGGAAGGCCGCCGCGAGCAGCACGGCGACCAGGCCGTACGTCCAGCCCGCCGCGTGCTGGAAGCCCTCGGTGCGGGCCCAGCCGAAGAACGCGGTGCCGAGCAGCGCGACGCCCATCGAGCCGCCGAGCTGCTGCTGCGCGTTGAGGACGCCGGAGGCCGAGCCGGTCTCGGACTCCTCGACGCCGGCCAGCGCGATGTCGAAGAACGGCGCCATGATCAGACCGAGGCCCAGGCCGGTGACGGCCAGTGCCGGGACCAGCTGCCAGCTGGTGAGGTCCGCGGCGCCGTGCTCGACGGTGGCCCACAGGCCGAGCGCGCCGACGACCGCGACGGCGATGCCGCCGTGCAGCACCCGGCGGCCGTGGCGCGGGGCCAGCAGGCCGCCGGAGAGGACGGCGCCGACGACCACGCCGAGCGACAGCGGGATCATCGAGAGCCCGGCGTGCAGCGGCGTCCAGCCGAGGCCGAGCTGCAGGTAGAGGGTGAAGACCAGCAGCAGGCCGGAGAGCGCGGCGAAGAACACCAGCCCGGTGGCGAGCGCCGAGACGAAGGGCCGCTTGGCGAACAGCGAGGGCTCGATCAGCGGGGTGCCGCCGCGCCGCAGGACGCTGCGCTGGTGCACGGTGAAGAGCCACAGGACCGGGACCGAGGCGGCCATCGCGAGGAAGGTCCACAGCGGCCAGTCCAGCTCACGGCCCTGGACCAGCGGGTAGACCAGCAGCAGCACGGCGAGGCTGAGCACCAGCACGCCGACGGGGTCCAGCCGCCCGGCGCCGGCGGTGCGCCCGGTGTGCTCGGCGGGCAGGATCCGGACGGCGGCGAGCACCGCGAGCAGGCCGAGCGGCAGGTTGATCAGGAAGACGGCGCGCCAGCCGAGGCCGAACACGTCGGCGTCGGTGAGGTAGCCGCCCAGGGTGGGGCCGAGCACCGAGGAGAGCCCCAGCACGGGGCCGAACAGGCCGAAGGCGGTGCCGAGCTCCTTGGGCGGGAACATCGCCTTGATCAGGCCGAGCCCCTGCGGGATGAGCAGCGCCGCGAACAGGCCCTGCACGGTGCGGGCGGCGATCAGGGTGCCGGCGCCGGGCGCCGCCGCGCAGAGCACGGAGGCGAGGGTGAAGCCGGCCGCGCCGAACACGAACAGGCGCTTGCGGCCGAAGAGGTCGCCGAGCCGCCCGCCGGTGATCAGCAGCACGGCGAAGGCGAGCGTGTAGGACGCGGTGATCCATTGGATCTGGGCGTCGCTGCCACCGAGGTCCTGCCGGACGGCGGGCGCGGCGACGCCGACGATCGTGGTGTCGAGGAGGTCCATCACCTCGGCGACGAGGATGACGGCGAGGCCCGCCCAGCGCAGCCGGTAGCCGGTGGACGGGCCCGCGGCGGGCTGGGGAGGGGCGATCTGACTGGTCATGGAGTGCTCTCCGGAATCAGAGCTGTCGACGAACGCTGTTCGCCGCAACGAACACTGTTTGGTTCAACGAACAGTGTTCTCCCATGGAACGGTGTTCGTGTCAAGTAATCTGGGATCCGTCGCCGACCACGAAGGAGCCCTCATGACCAGTGCCGCCCCGCGTTCCGGCTGGCCCGAGCACTGGCAGGGGAAGGCGAAGGCCGCCCCCAGGCGGCAGCCGCTGAGCCGGGAGCGGATCGTCGAGGCGGCGCTGCGGATCGTCGACGCCGAGGGCATGGACGCGCTCAGCATGCGCCGGGTCGGCCAGGAGCTCGGCACCGGCGCCGCGAGCCTCTACGCGCACGTCGGGTCCAAGGAGGAACTGCTCGAACTGGTCCTGGACCAGGTGTACGCCGACATCGAACTGGAGCCGGCCGACCCGGCGCGGTGGCAGGAGCAGGTCAAGCAGCTGCTGCGGACCTCCCGCGACGCGCTGCTCTCCCACCGCGACCTCGCCAAGGCCGCGGTGGTCGCCAACGTCCCGGTCACCCCGCACGCGATGGACATCGCCGAGGCCATGCTCGCCATGCTGCGGGCCGGCGGCCTGGACGAGCAGACCGCCGCGTACGGCGTCGACCTGCTCGGCCTCTACACCACCGCGACCGCCTTCGAGGCCTCCACCCGGGGCGGCGCCGACACCGAGGCCTTCAGCGCGCGGATCCGCGACTACTTCGCGACCATCCCCGCCGAGCGCTACCCGATGATGACCTCGATGGCCGCCGCGCTCACCCGCAACGTCGGCGACGAGCGCTTCGAGTTCGGCCTGGACATCCTGGTCGCCGGCCTCGCCCGGCAGGCCCCGGGCGGCGTCTGAGCGCGGCACCAGGAAACGCCGGAGCCCCCGTCCGGTGATCGGACAGGGGCTCCGGCGACAGGGGCCGCCCGGACTCGGGCCCGGACTCAGCCGGCGTCGGCGGCCGGGCGGCGGGTGCGCTGGTCCAGCGAGGCCAGGTAGGCGTTGTACGCCGCCAGCTCGGCGTCACCGCTGCGGTCCTCGGCGCGGTCCCGGCGGCGCGAGAGCCGCTGCTCCGAGCCCATCCACTGGTAGACCAGCGCGATCAGCACGATCGCGGTCGGGATCTCGCCGAACGCCCAGGTGATGCCGCCGGCGAGCTTCTGGTCGGCCAGCAGGTCGGTGCCGGGCGGTGCCATCTCCGTGGTGAAGGTGTTCACCAGCTGGTGGTTGGCCATCATCACCGCGACGCCGAAGAAGGCGTGGAACGGCATGCCCATGAACAGCTCGATGATCCGCATCACATGGCCCGGCCGGTGCGGGCCCGGGTCCACGCCCATGATCGGCCAGAAGAAGACCAGGCCGGTCGCCAGGAAGTGCACCATCATGAAGATGTGCCCGAGCCGGTACTGCATGAGGAAGTCGAACAGCGGGGTGAAGTAGACCCCGTAGAGGCTCGCGATGAACAGCGGGATGGTGAAGCCCGGGTGCGAGATCACCTTGACGTAGGTCGAGTGCAGCAGCGCCACCAGCAGCTCGCGCGGCCCGCGCGGGCGCCCCTTGCCGGCCGGCCGCAGGGCGCGCAGTGCCAGGGTGATCGGCCCGCCGAGCAGCAGCAGGATCGGCGACAGCATGGAGAGCACCATGTGCTGCATCATGTGCGCGCTGAACAGCACCATGCCGTAGTCGTTCAGCCCGGTGCAGGTGACCAGGATCACCGAGCCCACGCCCAGCGCCCAGGCCACCGTGCGCCCGACCGGCCAGCTGTCGCCGCGCCGCTGCAGCCGGACCACGCCGGCGACGTACAGCGCGAGCGCGGCCAGGCTGCCGATCAGGAACACCCAGTCGGGGGACCAGGTGAGCACGTTGGACAGCGAGAAGGGGCCCAGTTCGGTCATCCCGCCGTGGTGGTGCATGCCTGACATTCCGTCGCCCATCGGCGGGTCCCGCTTTCCCTCGTCACGGCCCCTGGATGGGTCCGGTTCGCCCGTTTTGCTTCGGCATACAGCCTAGGCGGGCCTTACCTCCCCCCGCCCGCCGCCCCCCGCCAGTGGTCCGGACGGCGCCGTCGGGGTCCGCCGGCCGAGGGTGTCCGGGGCCGCCCCCGGAGCGCTGCCGCCGACGTCGCGCCGCCGCCCCCGGAGCGCTGCCGCCCCCGAGAACGATCCGTTCCCGGGCGCGGTGCCCCACCGGCGGATGGGTCAGATCTGGATCTGCTGGATGTCGGCCGCCGTGCTGGTGAAGCCGTTGGTCGAGATGATCCTCAGCTGGACCTGCTGGCCCGGACGGAACTGGCTGTGGTCGACCTGGACCACCGGATCCTTGAGACCGACGCCGATCGTCTGCCAGGTGGCGCCGTCGTCGGTGCTGACCTGTGCGGCGAAGGTCTGGCCGGGGTCCGGCGCCTTGTCGAAGTCCAGTGCCAGCCCGAACGTCCCCTCCTCGGCCCCGGCGTGCCGGGCGGCGCGCAGGGCCGGGGGCGCGCCGGCGGCGCGGAAGGTGTCCACGACCTGCCCGCCGACGACCAGCTCGATCGCCTCCGGGCTGGGTCCGACCGGCACCACGGCGTCGACCAGGCCGGTACGGTCGGCTCCCGGGGCCAGCTCGGACGCCAGCTTGACCGGGACCGGGATCTCACGGGGCGGCCCGCCGTCCGCCTGCTTGATCCGCAGGACCACCGGGGTCTCCCCGTCCGGACCGGGTTCGCCTGAGGCGGAGGGCTGGGCGGCCAGCGGTGACACCGGGTTGACGAAGCGGATGCCGCCCGCACGGCTGGTGAGGTTCACCGTGCCGACGACGCTGACGAGCTGCTCGGCCCCCGGGGCCGCGCCGCCCGCCCCGGCGGCCGGCGCCGCCTCCGGAGCAGGCGCGCTGGTGACGGACAGTTGCGGGAACCGTTCGTCGGGGCGGCCGCCGGTCGGTGCGGCGGGCCCCGCGGACCCGGCGACCGGGACGACCCGGAGCGGCGCCGCGACGGCCGTCGGGCCCTCGGGGACCGGGGCGCCGGCCGTGAGCGTGTTCTCGGCCGCCAGCCGCTGACGGAGGCCCTCGTAGGTGTAGCTGCTGATCCACTGGCGGTCGCAGTAGGTCATCATGTCGTGCCACTCCACCCCGGGCCTCGCCCTCATCGGCAGGTTCAGTGCGGGGTCGCCGACGTCGAATCCGACGAAGGTGGTCGGTGAGTCGGCGAGCTGCCCGCTCGGGAAGGGGTAGCCCTGCAGGTCGTCCGGGGTCTCCCCGCAGAAGCCGGGGTGTCGACGGCCGAAGGTGTGGCCGAGCTCGTGGCCCCCGTACCAGTCGCTGTAGGCGCCGTCGAAGTCCCAGCCCCAGTCGGCGGCTCCGCACGGTGACGACGCGACGGTCGACGGCTCGGGTGCCGCGGGGACTCCGGAGGCGCAGCCCCGCATGAAGAACCCGCCGTCGGCCGCCTGGCCGAGGTAGTGGGTGCGCGGATCCCCGCCCGCGCTGATGTCCAGGGCCCGGATGGCGGCGAGCTGCGCGTTGGTGTCCTCGCACGTGAACGGAGCCGGGGCGACCACGTCGATGACGGTGCGTGAGCTGATGACGTCCGGCACCGGGTAGGCGCGCCTGAGCCAGCTGACCAGGGCGGCGAGGTCGAGCTCCCGGGGGGTGTAGGTGACCGGCGGGTTCCCCTGCCGGTAGCGCAGTCCGAACACGCGGATCCGCAGCGGCGGGGCGGGGTGGAACCACACGGTCGGCCCGGCGGCCGCCCCGTCGAACGGGATGGCGGCCCCGGAGAGGACGTCGCTCAGGATCAGCTCGCTCACCTTGAGCGGTCCCTCCGTCGTGAGGGTGGACGGCAGGAGGAAGTTGAGGCTGAGGTCCGCATCGGCGCGGCGGGTGGCGAGGTCCTGGTTTCCGGTCGGGTCGAGGGAGACGGTGTTGAGGGAGGTGAGGGTGATGGGGGGAACCGCGGGTGACCGGAGCAGCTTCACGGCGCCCCGGGCGGAGGCGGTCCCGCCCGTGCCACCGCTCACGTAGACGCGGATGACGGTGACCTTGCCGGCGATCAGGATGACGCTGTGCTGGAGGTCCTGGACCGACTGGGTGACCTCGGTGGCGTCCCACACGGCTTGCGTCTGTGCTGGCATGACTGAGCCCCTCGGACGAGTGGTCGGGCTCTTTCAGGCTATGCCGGGCCGAGGTGCCCCGCCCGTTCGGCGGCGTCGCCAGAACGGGCTCAACGGCCAGCGCCACTCCTGGTCATACGCATACGCATGGTTCCTCCGGTAGGCGTCCGCGACGCCGTCCAGGAACGCCGTGTAGTCGGCCAGGGCGGCCGCCGCCCGCTCCGGGGCGGCCAGGCAGGCGGCGACGGTCTGCCCGGCGCGGGCGCCGGTGTGCAGCGCGGTGAGGATGCCCTGGGAGGAGAGCGGGTCGAAGGCGAGCGCGGCGTCCCCGGCCGCCACCCAGCCCGGACCCGCGGCCGGGCCCAGCCGCACGCCGTGGGCGGGTGTCCAGCGCGGCACGGGGGTTGCGGCGGGGTCGTAGCCGTCCAGGCGCCGGCGGACGTGGTCGGTCCGGGTGGCGCCGCGCCAGAAGCCCTGCGGGGTGCGGAGGGAGGGGGCGGCGAGGTCGGGGTCGGTCAGATGGGCGACTAGGCGTCCGGCCGGGACGCGGGTGGTGTACCACCAGCCGTCGGGTGCCGCCTCGACGAGCGTCCGGGCCTCGGCGTCCTCTGGGCCCGTGCCGTCGGCCGCGTGCCCGCCGGGGAGGACGGCGTAGACGGCGAGCAGCCGGTCCTGCCGGTGGCGGCGGCCGTGCCGGCGGCCGATGACGCAGCTCCGCCCGGTGGCGTCGACCGTCCAGCGGGTGTGCAGCTCCGCCACGGTTGCGGCCCCGCCGCCGGCACCGCCGTCATCACCGGTGTCGTGCCGGCGGACGGTCAGCCGGCCGCCGGACCTCGCGAGGAGGGTGGCCCGCCGCGGCTCCGCGCCGGCCGCCACGGCCGCGTCCCGCAGGAAGGCGTCGAAGCGGAGCCGGTCGAGGTGCCAGCCGTGCCCGTACGGGTCGAAGAGGTGGCTGACGCCGTGCAGGGCCGGTGAACCCCAGGCGGCGTACGTGCCCGTGGAAGCGGGGTGCCCGGCGGCGAGGAAGCCGTCCAGCAGCCCGAGGTCGCGCAGCAGCGGCCGGGCGGCGGGCGGCAGCGACTCCCCGATCTTGAACGCGCCGGGGCCGGCGGGCGGCGCGGGGCGCCCGCCGGGGTCGAGGAGCAGGACGCGCCGGCCGGCGGCCGCCAGGACCAGTGCCGCGACGGAGCCCGCCGGGCCGCCGCCCGCCACGACGGCGTCGACGGGCTCCGGCGGGCGCGGGTGGTTCGTCACCGGTCGCGCCGCAGGCGCTTGACCTTGTCGATGTAGCCCGCCGAGACCTCCTCGTCGGGCAGCTCCGCCATGGTGACGGCGGTGGCCAGCGCGGCCTCGCCGAGCACCGGGTCGGCGCCGAGCGGCACGTGCAGGGCGACCAGGTTGCGCCGGGCCGGTGGTGCGGGCTCCGGCGGGAAGGTCACCTCGGACTCGACGAGCAGCTCCGCCGGGAGGCGGGGGTCGTCGGTGGGCCCGGGGCGGCGCTCGACCACGCCGAGTCGGCCGAAGTCCGTCACCATGGCGTTGATGGCGTCGGTGTAGCGCGGGGGGAGCCAGCGGAGCCAGGCCCGCCGGTTGCCGAACGCGGCCAGGCGTTCCTCGATCGGCCGGGAGGCGTCCATGACGATCGCGTACTCCTCCTCGGCGATCACCTGGTTGGGCACCCGGGCCGGCCAGAAGGTGGGAAGGTACGGGTCGTAGGTGCCGAAGCCGGAGAGGTACTCGTAGCCGGACCGGCAGCTCGCGGTGTCGGTCTGCCAGGGTACGGCCATCCACCTGGTCAGGTCGCCGGGCCGCTGGGCGTAGAGCGGGCCGTCGAAGGAGAGGGCGGTCTGCGGGGTGAGCGTCGGACCGTAGGCGGGCGGGGGCGGCAGCGCCGGATCGCGCAGGCGCACCCGGAAGGGGCTGCTGTACAGGGTGGTGTGGCGCATCGGCCAGGTGAGTTCGCAGCCGGGGTGGAAGGCGTCGGCGAGACAGAACGAGAGCGCCGCCCGGTCCAGGGTCCGCGGCCGCTCGGCGAACGGGACGTCGTCGAGGGAGGCGGGCGGTGCGGCCTGCTGGTCGTGGTCGGCGACGAAGTCCCCGCGGGCCCAGCGCCGCAGGAGGCGGTACTGGAGCGGGGAGAGCGTCACGTGCTGGCGCACCGACTCGGCCGGCACGTTCATCGCATCGCCGTAGACGCCCGGCCACGGGACGGGGGAGAGGCCGTCACGGTCGTAGTCGCGGATCGTGAGCCAGACCTGACGGCGCAGCTCCCGCTGGACGGGCGAGGGGTCCGCCAGCGCGGCGAGGCGCGCGGGGTCGAGGAGGTCCTCCCGCCCGCCGTGCCCCAGCTGGACGGCCACCCCCTGGTTGACCCACTGGAGGTCGCACAGGCGGCGCAGCACGGGCAGCACGTCCCGGGTGAACGACGGCCGCGGCGGCTCGGGGAGGAGGCCGGCGGTGACGAAGGCGTCGCGGACCAGGTCGTACATCGTGCGCACCGAGGTGAGTTCGGGCGCGTAGTTGGGGGGCGCGGTGACCACCCAGCCCGGTTCGACCGGGATCGGCCGCCCGTCGATGCTGACCTCGGCGGTGACCGGGCCGTCGGAGACGTCGTCGTGCCAGCCGTCGTTGTTGGCGAAGGTGTCGGCGGGGGTGTCGGTGGCGGACGCGGAGACGCCCCGGCCGCCGAGGAAGAGGAGCCGGCCGCTCCCGTCCGTTCGCAGCTCGCCGAGGTAGACGGGCCGGCCCAGGAAGGTGCCGGTGTCGAAGGTGTGCTCGGGACCGCCGGACCGGTCGCGGCCGCGCACCGACCGGGGGCCGGGGTCGATGACCAGACGCTCGCGCTGGTCGGCCGGGACCTTGGGGTTGCGCAGGTTGCTGTCGTCGGCCCGGTCCGCCTCGGGGATGTCGAGGGCCAGTTGGAACTGGTACCAGGCGGCCTTCCGGTTGGCGACGTGCACCGTCCAGCGCAGGTCCGCGTTGTCGGCGGTCAGCTCGGCCACCGGCTCGCCGGCCGCGTTGTAGCCGTAGACGCGGAACCGGACGGCCTGCCGCTTCAGGGCGCCGGTGGCGTCCTTGTAGCTCCCGGCGGGCAGCGGGGCCGGCTGGTCGACCTCGGGGGCGAGGACGTACGCGTCCGCGCTGTCGCCGATCCTGGCCACCCCGATCGCCGGGTGCACGGCGGCCCGGACGATCCGGGTGTCGCGGCCGGGCGGCGGCGTGATCTGCGGGCGGGCCGGGCCGGGTTCGGCCGCCGGCACGCCGTTGACGTCGCGGCGCTGTCCGGCCGACGCCTGGTAGACGGTCCTGCGGACCTCGGAGATGCTGCCCACCGGGCGGTGCTCGGCGAGGGCGTGCCACGGGTTGAAGGCGAGGTTCTCGCCGTAGGCGGCCTGGCCCCGCGCGGTGATGTCCTGCTTCCGGAGGGTCAGCCGGGCCACCGTCACGGGTTCGCTGCCGGCCTCGTCCCACCGGACGGTGGCCCGGTCCAGCGGCATCCGCTCCGGGTCGGTGCGGAACTGCAGCATCAGGTCGAAGGCCGCCGTGCCCGCCGCGAGCCGGTGGCGCAGGTCGGCGCCCAGGTAGCCGGGGTTCTCGTCGGGCGGCACCGCCGCCGGGTCGCCCGGCGCGCAACCGGCGGGCACCAGCTTGTACTTGACGAAGCGCTCGGGGCCGAAGGCGTAGGGGAGCACGCTCCAGTAGTCGGCGGTGAGCACGCTCTCCTCGAACCGGGCCATCGCGTCGAGGATCTCCCGGGTGACCGGATGGTCCTTGAGGTACTGCTCGTAGTCGCCGTCGACGACACCGGCCTTGGTGAACTCGCACATGTCCTGGGCGGTGTCGACGAAGAACACGTCGTGGTTCTGGAGCAGCAGGTCCTGGGTGCCGGCCTCGGTCTCGCCGTCCAGCAGCTTCGGGCCGGGCACGCCGAACAGTTTGACGCCGATGCCCAGGGTGGTGCGGAGGTCGGGGTTGCCGGGCACGGTGTCGCTGGAGAAGCGCACCCAGGCGGCCAGGCCGTCGGGCCGCTCGTGGGCGGTCCCGAGGAACCCGACGCGCAGGTCGGGCGGCAGGTCGGGGGAGACCGTCAGCACTCCGCGGGCGACGCCGTGCGGTTTGAGGAACACCGGCCGCCTGACGGGGTCCTGGCCGCGGGACATCCGGGCCCCCTGGGTCAGGTCGACGAACATCTGCTTGAGGGCGGCGGCCGCGTCCTCGGCGCAGCCCGGCAGGGGCGGAGGACCGGCGTTCCCGTCGTTGCCGTCGTTCTCGGCGAAGGGCGCGGGGGTTCCGATCATGCTGTGCTCCGATCCGTGCGGCGGTGTGCCGGGCCGGTGGTCCGGAGGCGTGCGCCTGCCTCCGCCCACCCGGTTCAGCGTGCACGGACCTGTGGTTCCCGGCGCGCCGAGGTACGCCCGAACCGAGCACACGGCCGGGTCGCGGCCGCGCGGCTCACTCCAATCGGCCAGCAGCGGTCGCACTCCGCGGGACGAGGGTGTTCTCGTTGGTGCGGCCTGCGGCGTAGTCGTCGATGTTGCGGGCGGTGGCGTCGATGATCTGGCCGACGGCGGTGTGGGCTGGGTGCGCCGCCAGATGCCCTCCTCGACGGTGCGCGCCCGCTCGTGCCCGGCGCCGGCGAAGTGCCGCTCCCAGGACTTCACCTGGGCGGGGGTCAGCTGCTCGATCACGGGATGCCTCCTTCAGACGGACAGCTCGGACTCGTAGATCGGGTGGGTGGGTCGTCGGCACACCGAGGATCAGCTCACGGAAGCCAGCTGGTGCGCAGGGCCGCCACGCACTGCTCGATCCGCAGACGCTCGTGGTCGACGGCCCCCTCGATCGGATCGGGCCGGACCGGGACCACGCGCCACCGGCCGCCGGCAGCCTCGCGGGGAGCGCGCCACCGGCGGGCCGAAAGCGGTGTGTCCCGGCCGGGACAGTCATTAAAGCGCCACGCCGGGGTCGCCCGGCACCCCAGATTGGTGGCCAGTTTCGCGGCGCGGATCTGGCCCGATCGGGCCGTACGCGGCCACCATCCCGCCTTGCTACGCTGACCGCTCTTCGCAACGGAAGGCGCGTCCACACCGGGGGTCGAAGTGGTTGAGAACCAGTCGCTGATCCGCGCAAGGCGCCGCACGGGACTCACCCAGCAGCACGTCGCCGAAGCCGTTCAGGAATACAGCAATGACCTGATCAAGCATCAATCATCTTTGGGTAAGAGAAAGATCAGGCCGAAAGCGTTTGACGCCAAGGCCATGAGCTGGTTAGAACGGGGAGAAGTCACCTGGCCTGGACACACCGTCCGTACCGCCCTGTGCTACGTCCTCGGCGTCGAAACCCCGCGAGAACCCTCGGGTTCGGGGAGACCCGAACCTATCCGCGCTCGGCGCTTACGGTCCTTCCGGCGGTCTCCGCGTCGGAGGCCTGGGCGTGGCCTGGGACGCCGAGTGGGAGCAGCTCGTCCAGGACCTGACCGCCTACAAATGATTTCCTGCCCGTCGACCACGCTCGTGGCCGGTGCCTCGATGACGTGTACGGCTACGTACACGGTGACGCAGGCGGATGTGAACGTGGGCCAGATCACCAACACCGCGCAAGCAATGGCAAGCCCGCCCAGCGGATCCGCCATCAACTCGCCGCCGTCCAGCGCGACGGTGACCGCCTCGCAGGCGCCGTCGATCGCGGTGGTGAAGTCGGCCTCGCCGACCACCGTCTCGACAGTGGGAGAGTCTGTCGCCTACAGCTTTCAGGTGACGAACACCGGCAACGTCGACCTCACGAACGTGACCGTGGCTGACACGGTGTTCTCGGGGACGGGGACACCGCCGGTGATCTCGTGCCCGTCCACCATGCTGGCGGTCGGCGCGTCGCTGACCTGTACGGCCACCTACACCGTCACCCAGGCGGACGTCGATGCCGGACGGGTCACCAACACCGCGACCGCGACTGACGATGAGGCCTCCGACCGGGCTCTCGGCACGCGTGGAACCGGGTCTGTCATCAAGGCGGCACTTCCGCCCCCGGAGCTCTGGCTGTCCCTTTCCTGATCCGCATCGCGCTCGCCTACCCCCGCCACCGCACCGCCCTCCTGCTCCTGGTCGGCGCGGTTGCACGTCGGCAGCACTTCGGCGATGGCTCACGTACCGGTCTCCTGCGCGCGGGTGAACGCGACGGCTCCATCCGGTTCGGCCCGAGCGGCTACCTGGAGACCTGGTCGATCGAGGCGGCCCGAAGGGCCGTGTCGGAGGACGCGGATCTACTGTGCTTCCTGCTGGACGACCGCGAAGCAGCCGTCCGCCAGGCCGCTGCCTACGCCCTGGCAGCCGCGCTGCCCTCACCCGGACACGCCCCGGCTGCCCTGGACACCCGCCTCGCTCGCGAGGAAGACCCTGTGACACGAGCCTGCCTGGTCCTGGCGATCGGCCAACTTGCCGGAGAGGAAGGCGATCCGGCGACCGTCGAACAGCTGCGGGAGTGGTGGCGATGCCCCGACCGGCCAACGGACGTGCGCGTGAGCGCCGCCCTGGCCTGGCTGTGCCTCGTCGAGGACCCCATCCTCACCGAACTCGACGTCCTCCTCGACTCCGCGGTCACCGACGAGCTGACGGCTCTCCTCGCCCCTGTCCCCTGGCTGCGCGATGCCCAGGACGGCGTTAAGGACAACGGCCTGCTCGTATGCCTCAACCAGATGCGAAACCCCGACGACTTCCCCTGGCTTGCTGAGTTCTGAGGTCCATCGGGGCAAGCGCTGCTGGCTCGCACCCGCACGGTAACAACCCGGCCTACCCCGAGCCGGGGCAGGCCGGGGAGCGTCGGCTATGCGCAGGTGTCGAGCATCTCGTCCAGCGCTGCCTTCGCTGCGGTGGTGACGGACAGGCCGTAGATGTGCTCGGTGTCGGTCCACGACCGGCAGTACGTGCACCAGTACCCGATCGCTGGCGGGCGCCAGGCGTGTCCGGTGACTTGTCGCCTAGGAGCGGTTGGAGGCCGCGGACACGGCGATCAACTGGGAGTGCTGCAGGCCGTTGGCGAAGGCCCTCGCTTGGCTGCGCTCCACACCGCCGCTCCGACTGGCGAGGAGCGTCCTTCCAAGCACGCAATATTCGGAGGGCGTCGGCGTCGGTGAACCGCAGGGTGGGTGCGCCAAGACAGCCTGGTAGCAAGGGAGAAGCATGCGGTCCGAGGAACATGCGGTCCGAGGAACATGCGGTCCGAGGAACATGCGGGGTGGGCGCGGGACCTCCCGGTCCGGTATCTCCTGGTGCGGGAGGACGTCGGCGGTGTGGAGGAGGGCGTGCTGTGGGGGCGGTGCGCGGAGGTCGACGGCCTGTTCATGGACCCGTCTCCGCTGCCGCGAGAGGTTCTGACGCTGCGCGGCTGCCCGCGGGAGAGCCTGCTGGTCCAGGCCGCGGCGGCCAGCACCGAACCGGTGCGGCTGCTGGGGGACGGAATGCTCTCGATCGAGCCTGTGGGTCCCTCGAACGACGGGTCGTCCCGCTTCTGGGACCTGGAGGACACGGCTGTCCTGGCCCGGCACGGCCGGGGCGGCGAGGCGATCGAGGTGATGCGCACCCTGGCCGACACCCGCCCCGGAGAGGACTGGATCCTCCACACCCTGGCCGACTTGTGGCTCAACCAGGGCTGTCCCGGGGACGGCATGGCCCACTTTGACGCCCTCGCCGCACGGCGCGCAGGAGAGGAGGAGTGGGACCTGTTCCGCCCGTGCCTGCCGCTGATCGCCGCAGGCACGGGCGTTGACCAGGCACTCGACCAGGCCCGCGTCCACCCCGAAGGCGACACCTCCGACGCGGCGTGGGGCATCGCCGGACTCCTCCTCTCGGCGGGCCGTACCGCTGAGGTCGTCGCTCTCCTCCAGCAGCACACGTCAGCCAACTGGCACTCCCTGGCCGGCTACCTCATCGATCTCGGCTGCGTCGAGGAGCCGTGGCCGTCCTCCGGTATTGATGCCGTAGGGCGTGGCCCTGCTCCATTGCGCTTGCCAGACCGGCCTTCGCATCAGCTTCTGGACTCCTTGGTCGAGTTCAGGCGATGCGAAGGCCGTATTCCTTCCGAACGGGCCGGGCGGCTGATCACGGCGTTCCTGGGCGGGGTCGGCGGTGCAGTGCCCCGGCTACTGCCCAGTGGCTGGCGGCCGCAGCGGGGCCCAGTGGGGGAGGCCGATCACAGCAGCCCAGGCAGTGCCGGTCGAGTGCGCTTGTCAGCTTGTCAGAAACGGCGATCGTGTCCCGTCGCCGGCCGGAGTACGAAGCAGTGGCCGTTGTACAGGGCCGCCAGGCGCCGTTGGGCCTGGCGGCCCCGTCGTTGTGCCAGCGGAGAGGGAAGGGCAGATCTGTGTCGTGGCCGGAGATCGATGTGTGGTCGACGTCCGGCGGTTTCACCATTCGGAGTCGAACGGTGCCCAGGGTTGCGAGCGGGATGCTCCTATAGACGTCAAGCCGCTGGAGTGAGGTCGGTTTGTGTGATGTGTCCTGCCGGTTTGCTGGTCAGGGCGCGGTAGACCTCGCGGGCGACGAAGCGTTTGAGGCAGCGCGTGATGTCCTTCTTCGACAGGCCGTCCTTGGTGCGGCGGGCGACGTAGGCGCGGGTGCGTTCGTCGTAGCGCATGCGGACCAGCACGATGGTGTGAAGGGCGTTGTTCGCGGCCCGGTCGCCGCCCCGGTTGAGCCGGTGGCGGTGGGTGCGGCCGGAGGGCGCGGGGATCGGCGCGACCCCGGCCAGGTGCGCGAACGCACTCTCGGAGCGCATCCGTTGCGGGTTGTCGCCGGCGGACGCGGGGAGCTGGCCGGCGGTCTCGGGGCCGACTCCGAAGAGGGCGAGCAGTTCGGGTGCGGCCTGCCGGACCAGCGGGCCGATCTCGGTGTCGAGCTCGGCGATCTCCTCGTCGAGGCTTTGGTGGCGGCGGGCCAGGCGCCGCAGAGCGGCCTTGGTGGCGGCCGTCGGCGTCGACAGGTCCGAACCGGGCCGCAGGCGGGCGAGCGTGCGTATCAGTGCGGTCCTGTTCAGCCCTGCGACCTGCTCGCGCAACGCGGCCGGGGCGGAGACCAGCAGGCCGCGGATCTGGTTCGTCGCCTGGGTGCGGGCCTTGACCGCGCTGCGGCGGGCGACCCGCAGCACCCGGACGGCTTCGACCGCGCCGTCGCGGCTTTTGGGAACGCCAGTGGCACGGCCGGAAGCCACCGCGGTGGCGGCGGCGTAGGCGTCGAGCGGGTCGGACTTGCCCCTCAGCCGTCGCACCTTGCGATCGGGCCGGTCGACGTCGACGACCGCGATCCCGGCCGCTGTCAGCACCCGGGTGAGTTCGGCGCCGTAGGCGCCGGTGCCCTCCACCCCGACCGCGCTCGGCGTGCCGTGCGAGCGCATCCATTTCAGCAGGTCCCGGTAACCGTGGACCGTGGCCGGGAACTCCCGGTCGGCGAGATGCCGGCCCAGCCGGTCGATCACCGCCGCGTGATGGGTGAGGCCGTGGGTGTCGACTCCGCCGGTGATCTCCGGGTCCCCATGCGTCATGCTGGTCATGTCCGTCCTTGCCGCTTGTCCGAGCCGGGGGCGGCACGCGCCGGTCGGGCGGGTGGACAAGACAGTGACGGGGCCTCTGGCCAGGCTCCCATGAAGTCACAAACGCCCGTCCGGCCGCGTGCGTGGTGACGCCACCGATGAGCCGACAAATCCCAAACAGGACAGTCGGAACGTCAGTCAGCCGAGGGGTCAGACCCACCAGCAGCGCCACCACGAACATCATCACTGTCAGCCGATGGTGGCGGCCGAGGTGGCGGTGATGTCCCGGGCTCCGCTGGCGCCGCCGGGAACCTCCTGCCAGATGGTCCAGGTGCCGTCGGGCTTGTTGTCGCGGGTGTAGATGTTGAGGTCGGTGCCGATGGCGTAGACGTGGACGGTGTTGTCCGGGGTGGCGGCGCTGGTGATGGCCTTGACGGGGTCGTCGTCGACCTTGACCCATTGGGGGGCCCAGGTGCCGGTTGCATAGTCGACGTTGGTGGTGTGGAGGAGGTCGTCGGAGCCGACGATCTGCAGGCTCGCCGTGTTGCCGCGGGTGGTGGCGGTGATGTCCCGGGCTCCGCTGGCGCCGCCGGGAACCTCCTGCCAGGCGGACCAGGTGCCGCCGACCACACCGTCGCGGGTGTAGACCCTCTCGTCGGTGCCGATGGCGTAGACGTGGACGGCGTTGCCGATGGCGACGCTGTCCACGGCGGTCTGGGTGCCGAGGCCGGTTCCGCTGTCGGCGAGGGCCCAGCGGTTGGACCAGCGGCCACTCTGGTGGTCGCTCACGGTGTCCCACAAGTCGGACTGGGCGCCGATGACCTGGACGTGGGTACCCGGCTTCACGTCCGCGGTGCTGTAGCGCGCCTCCTTGATCCAGGTGCCGAGGTCGTCGACACGGGAGCTGGTCGCGCTGGTGCGGGTTTCGGCGGCGGGAGCACCGAGGCAGCCGCCCTGCCAGGACCGGGAAGCGATGGCAAGGACCTGGACCGAACCGCTCCTGGCCGCCAGCAGAGGAGCCCCGGCATCACCGTGACACAGGGCGGCTGCGCCGGCGGTGGGAGCGGTGTCGAGGCCGGTGGCGGTGACGGCCGTGGTGGTGTGGGTGGTGGTGTGGAGCTTGGAGGGTATCCAGGTGGTGGCGGTGCGGCCGTATCCGGGAACGCTCGCGTTCTCGCCGGCAGTGGGGGGCGTGGTGGCGAGGACCGCGGGGGTGATGCCGTCAATGGGGCTGGCCAGGCGGGCCATGACGAGGTCGCGGTCCGGACGGGGAACGATCCGGTCGATGCTGGTGACGGCGCCGACGCCGGTGTTGGTGAGGTCGGTGCGCCCCACCGTGAGGGTCGTGTATTCGGGTGCCGGGCCTTCCTGGAGGGAGGCGGGGTTGTCGGCGAAGCAACTGGCCGCGGTCAGGGCCCAGTAACGGTCGACGAGCGTGGCGGTGCAGGCGCGGTTGCCGGGGCCGATGTCGAGCTTGGCGGCGAACGCGAGCGCGGGGTCGGTGGGTTGGGGAGCGGGCAGGGCGACGCTGGTGCCCGTGATACGCAGTTCGAGGAGGACGGCCCGGCTGTTGGGGTCGAGCGACTCGCCGATGCCCTTGGAGGCGTTGGCGGCGACGTCAACGGTCTCCAGTGGGCCCTGGTTGGTGGTCAGGCTCGCCCGGATGGAGCGGCCGTAGGTGTTGATGCGGTAGGCCTCGGGGATGGTGAGGGCGAGGTAGCCGCTGGCGCCGGGGGCGTTGAAGCAGATCGTGTCGCCGTCGGAAGGGTCCGAGGTGGTGGCGCCGAGCTTGATCTGGTAGTTGCCGTTGGCGCAGTCGGTGAGGGTGATGCCGCCGTTGCCGCGAGTGAGGGTGATGCCGCGGTCGGCGAGGATCCGGGCGGCGTCGGGGTAGGCGAAGGTCTCGATCGCGGCCGGGGCGACCGCGACGGGGGGCGGGGTGTCGGCGGATGCGGCTGGTGCCGCCGTCCATCCGCTCGTGGCGGCCAGGACAAGAGCGGCCGCGGCTGCGGCCGAGGACAGGCCGTGCGAGCGTGCACGGGACTTCATGACGTGATCCTTTCAGATTTATCCGGAAGAACGGACTCGAACTGCCTTTGCATGGAAGTGTGCGGAAACGTCTGGTTTGCCTTCGCGGAAGTCGCTGACTTCCCATCAGCTGACGCATCGTAATGTACGATCGATGCGCCGTCGAACGAGTGTTCGTGCAGGCGATCGGCCTCATTGCGAGATGTTGTGACGTTCTGTCCGATCCGGCGGCAATGGTCGCAGCGGTTCACTTTTAGGGGAACCGTCTGTTCCGTTTGCTTTTTGTTTCTCCGAAGGGGGTTGTCGCGTGCGTTTTCGAATAGGAAGGGCGAGGACACGCGGGAGGGGGTCCGGGGGCGGGTTGCTGGGGCGTGCCGTGCTGCCGGTGGCGTTGCTGGCTTCGCTGGTCTCGGCGAACCCGGTCGCGGCTGACGAGGTCCCGCCCCCGGTGGTGCCGCAGCTGAGCGAGCGCGGGCGGGTGCTGCAGGAGTGGAAGGACGGCGGACCGTCCGTCAAGGCGGCCGCCGAGATCGCGCTGGTCGGCGGGGACGATCAGGTGCGGCTGTTCCTCGGCAGCGCCGCGGACCCGGGCGGTGAGCTCGTCCGCGCCGGCGTCAAGGACAACCGCCAGGCCGCGCTGGAGATCCTCACCGCGGCCGGACCGCGCCTTCGCGCCGCCGCCCAGAGCGCGCTCGCCGGTAGTGACCAGGACGTGGAGGCCTTCGTCAAGGAGGGCTGGAAGGCTCCTCTGGAACAGGACCAGCGCGTCCTGGTGTCCCAGATTGCCGAGACCGGCGGTCCGCGTACCAAGGCCGCCGCCCTCGCGCTGACCGGTAAGCCCGTCGCCGAGATCCGGGCCTTCCTCAACGAGAACCAGTACACCCTGCGCGAGAGCGACGACCGCGTACGCGTGTCGCAGATCGCCGAGAGCGGAGGTCCCGCCACCCGGCAGGCCGCTTTGGTGGCCTTCGAGGGAAGCCTGGAGGAGGTCCGTGACTTCCTGGAGGTCGGCCAGCACATCGCCCGCGCCCGCGATCAGGAGCACGCCTCCGTCGAGGAGTTAGTGAAGCAGGCGGAGGCGGCCGGTGACCAGGCGGTGCGTGAGAAGGACGCCGCCGTGGACGCCTCCCAGCGGGCGGTCGCCGCTGCCGCGCTGGCCAAGCAGGCCGCCGACCAGGCAGCGGCCGAGACCCTTGCCGCCCAGGGTGATGCCGCGCGGGCTACGGCCGCGGCCGACCGCGCCGCGGAGGCCGGCAAGCGCGCCGGCGAGGCCGCCCAGGCCGCCACCGCCGCCGCGACGCGCGCCAACAACTCCTCCAAGGTCGCCTCGGCCGCCGCCTCGCAGGCCGCCGCCGCCGCGGTCGGCGCCGCTCGGGCGACCACCCGCGCGCTGAACTCCGCGGCGGCGGCCAAGGTCGATGAGGACGCCGCCAAGGGCGCCGAGACCGCAGCCAGGCTCGCCGGCTACGCGGCCAAGGCCGCCGACCGGGCCGGCAAGGCCGCGATCGAGGCCGCGATCGCCGCGGAGGCCGCCAGCTCCGCGACGGCCAACGTGAACGCCGCCGCCAGCGCGGCCGACCAGGCCGGCACCTACGCCGGACAGGCCGGAGCCTCCTCCACCAAGGCCAAGCAGGCCGCCGCCGCCGCACGCCGCGACGCCACCGAGGCAGCCCGCTCCGCCACCGCCGCCGCGGCCCTCGCCCGCCAGTCGGCCGGCTACGCGGAGGAGGCCCGCCAGGCCGCCGAGTCAGCCTCCGCCCGAGCAGGGCGCGCCGCCGAGTCGGCCCGCAACTCCGCCGCCCACGCGGGCGAGGCCACCAACGCCGCCCAGCAGGCCGCCGCCCACGCCGACAGCGCCCGGCAGGCCGCCGACGCCGCGAGCGCCGCCGTCGCCAAGGCCGGCCAGATCCACCAGGCCGCCCTCGCCGGCGAGGCGGAGGAGCGCACCGTCCGCGAGAACGCCGGCGTCGCCCGCGCCCAGGACCTGGGCGTCGCCTACGCGCGCAGCCGCGGCTCGGCCGACGAGGCCAAGGCTGAAGCCCTGCGCCTGGACCAGGAGTCCGTACGCCTGGCCCAGCTGGCATCACAGCCCGGCACCGACCCGCTGGCCGTCGTCACCGCCGGGCGCAAGATGGCTCTCGCCGCACTGAAGGTGCGCGGGCCCTGGAGCAAGGCCGCCGCCGAGTACGCCCTCGCCGGCAACGACGAAGCCGTCGTCGACTACGTCACGGAAGGGTGGAGGACCTCCGCCGAGCAGGACGACCGCACCCAGGCCCGCTACATCTCGGAGACCAGCCCCTACGAGAGCGTGCGCACCGCCGCCACCGCCGCCCTGGCCGGCGACGGCACCCAGGTCGCGGCGTTCCTGGCCACCGGTCAGCACCAGGCCGCGTTCAGCCAGTACCGGGTCAAGATCTCGCAGCTCGCCGAGAGCGGCGGTCCCAGGGTCAAACAGGCCGCGCTCGCCGCCTTGGAGACCAACACCGTCGAGGCCATCACCGGCTTCATCAACCAGGGCCAGTACACGGCCAGGGAGAGCGACCAGCGGGTCCTCGTCTCGCAGCTGATGGAGGCCGCCGGAGACGAGCTCAAGATCGCCGCCCATATGGCGAACGAGAGCCCGCTGCCCGCCATCGTCAACTTCCTCGAGACCGGGCAGTACCGCGCCCGGGCCAAGGACGAGGTCACCCGCACCCACACCGCCTCGATCGAGAACGCCATCGCCGGCGTCAACCAGGTCGCTGCCCTCGCCCAGCAGAACGCCGCCACCGCCGCCCAGGCAGCCGCCACCGCCGCCGGAGCCGCCGACCAGGCCAACGCCTCCGCAACACAGGCCGCCGCCTCCGCCCAACAGGCCGCCGCCTACGCCCAGCAGGCCAAGGCCTCCGCCGAGCGCGCCCAGACCTCCGCCGACCAGGCAGCCCAGTCCGCCAAAACCGCCAGGGCCGCACAGAGCCGCGCCGAACAGAGCGCCAGCTCGGCGCAGATGTCCTCGCTCCGTGCACAGGCCAAGGCCAAGGCGGCACGTGCCTCCGCCACCACCGCCTACGCCGCCGTCGCCTCCGCCCGTCAGTCCGCCGAGAACGCAGGCAAGAGCCGCGACGAAGCCCGCGCCACCGCCACCGCCGCCCTCCAAGAAGTCATCCGACAGGCCCAGCAGGAGCTCGCGCAAAAGGTGCAGCAGAACCAGGAGCTCGTGAACCTCCTGGCCAACCTGCCCCAAGGCAGTGGCACCTCCTCCGACGGCGGGAGCTGGTACGACACCTTCGCCGTGGTCGGGCACACCGCCCTGGACGTCGCCGGCCTCTTCCCCCTCGTCGGCGACCTTGCCGCAGACGGCACCAACTGCGTGTGGACATCCGGCGAGTACTTCGGCGGATACAAGAACACCGACGGCCTCGACACCATCCTGACCTGCGTCAACATGGTGCCCCTCGTCGGCTATGTCAGCGTCGGCGTGAAATGGGGCAAGAAGCTCAGCGGAGTCGCGGACGACATCACCGATTGGGCCAAGAGCAAACTTCCCTGGGGCAAGAAGCCCAAGTCCAAGCCGGTCTTGCCTCCGTGCCCCAACAGCTTCCCCGCCGGCACCCGCGTCCTCATGGGCGACGGCACCAACCGTCCCATCGAGACCGTCCAGCCGGGTGACCAGGTCGCAGCAGCCGACCCCACCACCGGTGAATCCGGCCCGCGCACGGTCGCGGCCGTCATCTACACCCCCGACGACCACAATTACACCGAACTGACCATAACGGCCTCCGACGGCACGCAAGCTGCCGTCACCGCCACCAGCCACCACCCCTTCTGGGTCCAGAACACCGGCCAGTGGACCAACGCCTCCGACATCAACCCCGGCGACACGCTGCGCACTGATACCGGTGCCGCGGCACAGGTCGCCGCCGTCCGGCACTGGACCGCACTCGCCCCCGCCTACAACCTCGCCGTCGCCGACCTGCACACCTTCCACGTGCTCGCAGGCGATACCCCACTACTCACCCACAACTGCCTCGACCCGCGTACTGTTTTCGACGAGCTCCCCGCGTGGGCCAAGGGCGACAAGACCATCGGTCAGGCCTTCATCATCGGCAAGGGCGGCATCGAGAAGCTGGGAACCGCGCTGGAGAGCGGCTACACACAATGGTCACCAGAAATCAGCGCCTATCTGGCCAAGAAATTTGGACAATCCGAGAATGCCATGTTTGAAGCCTCGGCCCACGTTGAAACAGGGCTTGCCTGGACAATGCGGCGCGCCATCAAGAACGGCGCAAATAATGTCAATCTGAATGTCGTCATCAACAACACGGAGGGAATCTGCCCAGGGAAATTCAACTGCGTCAGTTCCGCTGAGCAAATCCTCCCTTCGGGCAGTACTCTCAGGGTTTGGATGAAGGATCCGGCAACCGGTAGGATGACTTCCAGGCTGATCGAAGGAAAGGGATCTCCGGAGGACTGAATGATACTTACTGTCATGATTGGCGATAGGCAATTCCATGCGGAAGGCGAGAGAGATGCTGGAATCTTGATCTCCAAAGTCCTGGAGACTCTGGATTTTGGCGACAGTGCATGGTTCTCCATCGACGATCAACCTCCCGCAGAGGACAATTACGGCAGCAATAGCCTCAAGATCTCGGTGAATCAATCAACCGGGTATGGCGGGGTAATCTGGCAGGCGGGAGCAATCCATTCCAAGCGCGGTGGAGTATACGCCCACACTTGGGTTTCCGACAACCCAGAACCTCCCACAAGAGATCCGAAGATCCTCTCCGACCCCCATCACCCGGTTTTCATGGAGCCAGCGAGCGCACTCCCCATCTCCGAGGTTCGCAAGGTCCTCGAAGAGTTCTATCAGGCGGGAACCGGGGACAGGCCCACCTGTATCAACTGGGTCAGGGGGCGCATGAACGGCGAACGCGAGGAACTGGGGCCCGGAGTAGAACCTGCGCCGCAGTCCTCCACTGATTGGGATTCCTTGGCAAGTGAAATAATGAACCTTTCGTCCGACAAAGACTGAGGTCGAGCGGGCTGCCCCTGGTCCGCCAGAATATGAGCGAGCGGGGCAGGGCGGATATAAGCCCTGCCCCGCCCCCGTCGGCCGAGCCAGCCTCTGCGGCATCGCCGCCCGGGCGCCGGACGAGCGCGATCTCAACGGCTGGGCTCGGCAGCGGTTCCGGCCGGCAGTCGCCCCCAGCCCTCTGAATCGGGCACCCGCACCACGAGCCACTCGCCCACGTACACCCTCCCACGACGCTTGAACTCGCCCAATCATCAGGGAAGTCAGAGAGGAAGACGTGCAGTGCCGGTTGCTGTTCGGGCTGGTCGGTCACCGGTCGCCGCCGGCGGCGTCCACTCCTCCGCCTCATGTGCGCCACCGGACGGTGCCGTCAGGACGGGCTGGTGCGGATCACCGACACGGTGCCCGAAGCACTGTGGCTGACGTACGCGTAGCGGCCGTCCGGGGAGACGGCCACCTCCCAGGGGCCGGCGCCGACGGCGACGCTGCCAGTGACTAGGTTCGTGCTGGTGTCCATCACCGAGACGGTCTGGGAGCCGACGTGGGCGACGTAGGCGCGGCAGCCGTCCGGGGTCAGCGCCACCCCGACGGGCCGGTGGCCGACGGCGATGGTGGCGGTCACCCGGTCGGTGCCGGTGTCGATCACCGACACGGTGTCTGAGCCGGAGTCGGCGACGTAGGCATGGCGGCCGTCCGGTGTCACCGCCACCGCGGCGGGTTCGGTGCCGACGGCGATGGTGGCGGTCACCTGGCCGGTGCCAGTGTCGATCACCGACACCGTGCCCGACGCTGAGCTGAGCTTGACTCTGTCGGGGATCTTGGTCGCCTCCGCGTCAGCTGACGGCTCGCCAGGAAGGTAGGCGTGGGATGCCGCGCTGGTCGAGGAAGTCCTGGAAGGCCGTCGGCTGTCGTGGAGGCGGGCTTTCGCCGGGAGACTGCTTGCTGAGGCGTTCGATGTTGACGGCGATGGCGGTGAGTGCGTGTTGCAGGTGTGCCTTGGGCTGTCCGCGGTAGCGGCAGCGGCGCATGCCGTGGCCGTGGACGAACTCGCAGATGGTGCCCTCAATGCCGGAGCGGACCGCACACCGCCTGTGCCAGGCCGGGTCCTGCTGGTCGGCGCGGTTGCGCGACTGCAGTTCGAGCAGCTCGCGCGGAGGGAAGCCCACGGTGCGGTGGGAGTCCCGAGAGTTGGTGCACTTTGCGCGTGCCAGGCAGGGTTGGCACTGGCTCTTGGCGAAGCGGGCGATGATCAGCGGGGCGGCGGTCGGTGAGGATGTCGGGTAGGGGCCGTGCCAGCCGGCGCTGGTCTGACCCTGCGGGCAGGTGACCTCCTTCCGGTCGAAGTCGATGTGGAAGTCGTCGCGGGCGAAGCCCTCGCCGCGGCGGTGCTGGCGGGTGGGGTTGCCGGGCAGTGGTCCGACGACGGTGACACGGTGTTCGCGCGTCGCCTGTTCCAGGTGGGGCAGAGGGGTGTAGCCGCCGTCGACCAGGTGCTGGTCGGGCAGCAGTTCCCGGCGTTCCAGCCGGGTGTGGATGCCTGGCAGGACCTCGGTGTCTGCACTGGTGGCGGACATGGTGGCCACATCGGTGATCACGTTGGGCCCATCGCCGGAGCAGGTCTCGGTCACATGCGCGAGGAACCCCGTCCAGCGCGTGACCTGGCCTCGGCGTGCGTAGCGGGCCGCCGGGTCGTAGGGCGAGACGATCCGGCGGGCCGAGGGCGGCAGGCCGCTGTCGTCGTCCTCATCGCGCCAGCGCAGACGTCCGGCGGGGTCCCAGTGGTAGTTCTGCACCAGGACCTGCCGCAGGACCTGGGCCTGGGGGCCCGCGAGCAGAGACGGGTGGTTGTGGTGGAGGTGTTCGAGCAGGCGGCGCGCGTCTTCACCGGTGGTGTTGATCCGGGTCTTGGGCCGTGTGGGGTTCTTGCCCAGGCGCACCGGGCGGCTGTAGCGGCGGCCCCAGTCCTCGTCGACCAGGCCGTCCAGCGTGTGGCCGGCGGTGCGGGCGCGTTCCTTCAGGGCCGCACGCACGGCCTCGGTGACCAGTTCGAGGCGGGTCAGATCGCGGACGGTGGCCAGGACGTGGGTCGATTCGGTGCGCTGGGCAGTGCGCTCCCGGACCAGGCCGGCCTCCTTCAGACGGGCCAGGGCGAGGTCGAGGAGGCGGTCCGCCCTGTCCTCCTGTACCAGGCGGTCGCGGAAGTCGGTCAGCACGCTGTCGTGGAAGCCGGGATCGTCGAGGTCGAGGCCGTGAAGTCGGCCCGGAGCGCGATTCCGGCCTTTCGACCGGCCCGTTTCTCCGGACCGCTTCCCGCACCCCCCGTGCGCTTCTCAGCGCAACGGGCGCTCCACAAACCTCGCTTGGCGATCCATGAGGTGTTCTCTCATCCCGTGGTCGGCCATGGGGAGGGGATGACTGATCTCCGGTAGCGGTAGCGCGTAGTGCCTACCTTCGCCGGGCTGAACAGCTCTCGTTCCCCGCTGGCCGGCCACCAGCCCCCGCCGCAGAAGCGCCGGCGGAGGTCCTTCCAGGTCATCCGGGGGTGTTTTCGCCGTAGCCACCAGATGACCCGGCCCCAGATATATGAGCTCAGGTACTGGAAGACGGCGCTGGACACTCCCGGCCGGAAGTAGGCGCACCAGCCCCGCAGCACCCGGTTGAGCTGGACGAGCAGGGTGTCGAACGGCAGGTCGGTGCCTGTCTTTCGGTACTGCGTCCTGACCTTGTCCATCACGGCCGCGAGGGCCTTGCGGGACGGGTAGGTGTAGACGTAGTACTTCTCGGTGCCTCGCTTGCGGTGGCGCTGGATGCGCCAGCCGAGGAAGTCGAGGCCCTCGTCGATATGGGTGATCAGGGTCTTCTCCGGCGACAGACGCAGGCCCATCGTGGCGAGGACCCCGGCGGCCTCTTCTTTGAGCGTCTCCGCGTGGGCACGGGTGCCCGACACGACCAGGCACCAGTCGTCCGCGTATCGGATCAGCCGGTAATTCGGCAGTCCGCGACGGCGGCGCTTGAGCCGGTCGTTGAAGGTGCTCGCGGGTCCTCCCAGCCCTTGGGCGATGTGCTCGTCCAGGACGGAGAGAGCCACGTTGCTGAGCAACGGGGAGAGGATCGGATCGTGCTGGTCTGGGACCGTTTGAACACCCACATCTCCCGCGCCATGCGTGAGTTGATCGCCGAGCGCACCTGGCTGACGGTGTTCCTCCTGCCCGCCTACTCGCCAGACCTCAACCCCGTCGAGTGGGTCTGGGCACACGTCAAGCGCAGCCTGGCCAACCTCGCCGTCATGGCCCTCGACCGACTCGAAGCCCTCGTGCGAAACCGGCTCAAACGCCTCCAATACCGGCCCGACACCCTCGATGGCTTCATAGCCGGCACCGGCCTGAACCTCGACACCGCAACCTCACCCTGAAAAGCCGAAGTCAGTAGGGGCGTCGCGGCCCGTCGGGTCAGTTCTTCGGGACGAGGGTGTTCTCGTTGGTGCGGCCTGCGGCGTAGTCGTCGATGTTGCGGGCGGTGGCGTCGATGATCTGGCCGACGGCGGTGTGGGTGAAGTAGGCCTGGTGGCTGGTGACGAGGACCTGGGGGAAGGTGACGAGGCGGGCGAGGGTGTCGTCGGTGATGCCCTGGATGGACTGGTCGGTGAAGAAGAGGCCGGTTTCTTCCTCGTAGACGTCGAGGCCGACGCCGGAGAGGCGGCCGGCGCGGAGGGTTTCGACGAGGGCGGCGGCGTCGACGAGGCCGCCGCGGCTGGAGTTGATGAGGATGGCGTCGGTCTTCATCCGGGCGAGGGCGGCGGCGTCGATGAGGTGGTGGGTGGTGGGGAGGAGGGGGACGTGGAGGCTGATGAGGTCGGAGTGGGAGAGGAGTTCGGGGAGTTCGGTGTAGGTCATGCCGAGGTCGAGGCAGGCGGGGTTGGGGGCGATGTCCCAGCCGAGGAGGCGGGTGCCGAATCCGGCCGCGATGCGGGCGAAGCATTCGCCGATCTTTCCGGTGCCGATCACGCCGATCGTCATGCCGTGGATGTCGCGGCCGAGTAGGCCGTCGAGGCGGAAGTCGAACTCGCGGGAGCGGTTGGCGGCGCGGGTGAGGCGGCGGTTGACGGCCAGGGCCAGGGCCCAGGCGTGCTCGGCGACGGCGTAGGGGCTGTAGTGGGAGACCCGGGCGACGGTCAGGCCGAGGGCCGCGGCGGCGTCGAGGTCGATGTTGTTGAAACCGGTGGAGCGCTGGGCGATCAGCCGGGTGCCGCCCTTGGCGAGCGCCTCCAGCGTCGCGGCGTCGAGTTCGGCGTTGACGCTGCTGCTGACGGCGGGGTAGCCGGCGGCCAGTGGGGCGGTGTCGCGGTTGAGGAAGACGGACAGGCAGCGCAGCTCGTGCCGGTCCGCGAACGCCGCCTCCAGGAGCGGCCGCTCATCGGCCTGTACGCCGTACGCGAGGATCTCCATCTCGGTCCTTCCGGTGGGGTCCGGCCCGCGGTGCGGTCCGCTCTGGTTCACCGGTCAAGGTAGAGCAAAAGATGACCGAATGTGGGCGCAACCCTCCGTACCCCCGCCGATCGGCTGTTCCCTAGGTCAAGTGGCCTTGCGAGCATCGAAAGGGCGATTCCGATCAAGAATTCGCCTTTGATTGACGATTCACCAATCGTTTGTGAACAGTGCCTTGACAAAAGCGAAAGGCACAGGAGGGGGTATTCAGCATGTCCGAGGACACCCACGGCACGGATCTCACGCGCCGCCGGATGCTCCAGGGGGCCGGGGCCGCCCTGGCCGTCGCCGCCGGGACGGTCGTGATCGGCGTGGCCGGCCCGGGGGGAGGCGCGGCCACCGCCGCCGATCCCGGCGCTTCCGACAGTTTCGACGAGACCTTCCAGGGGCGGAGGATCCAGGGCCGCCCGGTCAACGGCGGTGGCCACCACGGGGGCGGGGGCACCGGCACCGGCTACGAGGTGCGGATCGACGGCGACGAGCTGCACATGATGCGCAACGCCGACGGCACCTGGATCAGCGTGGTCAACCACTACCAGACCTTCGCGACGCCGCGCGCGCTCGCCCGGGCCGCCGTCAACGACCTGCAGGGCGCCACGCTCGTCCCGGTCACGATCGCCTGATCCGGCCACCGGCCCGACCGACACCCACAACACCACAGAGGGGGGACTCATGGGAGTCCGCAAGAACCAGGCGACCCTGACGGCGCAGGAGAAGCGCGCCTTCGTCGACGCGGTGCTGGCGCTCAAGGCGAACGGCGGCTACGACCCGTTCGTCACCACGCACAACCAGTTCATCCTCAGCGACGTCGACAACGGCGAGCGCACCGGCCACCGCTCGCCGTCCTTCCTGCCCTGGCACCGCCAGTACCTGCTGCAGTTCGAGCAGGCGCTCCAGGCCATCAACCCCAGCGTCAACCTCCCGTACTGGGACTGGACCGCGGACCGCACCACCGCCTCGACCATCTGGGGCGCGGACTTCATGGGCGGCAACGGGCGTGCCACCGACGGCCAGGTGACCACCGGGCCGTTCGCCTTCTCCACCGGCAACTGGCCGCTGAACGTCAACACCGACAGCCGCACCTACCTGCGCCGCCAGCTGGGCACCGGGGTGGCCCAGCTGCCCACCCGCCCCGACACCGAGTCGGTGCTCGCCATCACCACCTACGACGCCGCGCCGTGGAACAGCTCCTCGACCGGCTTCCGCAACGCCCTGGAGGGGTGGCGCGGGGTCAACCTGCACAACCGGGTGCACGTCTGGGTGGGCGGCCAGATGGCCACCGGGATGTCGCCCAACGACCCCGTGTTCTGGCTGCACCACTGCTTCGTCGACAAGCTCTGGTCCGAGTGGCAGAAGCGCAACCCCGGCTCGCCCTACCTGCCGGCGGCCGGCACGCCGGACGTGGTCGACCTCAACGAGCCGATGAAGCCGTGGAACACGGTCGCCCCGGCCAACCTGCTGGACCACAGCGCCCAGTACAGCTACGACACCGGCTACTGATCGACGGCGGTCCCGCTCCCGGCAGGGCGGCTGCCGAGAACGGCCCCGGCCCCCCGAGGCTCGCGTGCTCGGGGGGCCGGGGCGCCGGTCCGTGGGGGGAGGGCGGTCAGATGACCGTCTCGGCCTCCAGGTAGCGGTCGGCCGGCACGGTCTTCAGCTCGGCCACCGCCTCGCCCAGCGGCACCAGGTTGATGCTGGTGCCCTGCAGGGCGGTGATGTGCCCGAAGGCGCCCTGGTGGACGGCCTCCACGGCGTGCCAACCGAAACGGGTGGCGAGCACCCGGTCGTAGGCGGTCGGGGTGCCGCCGCGCTGGGTGTGGCCCAGGATCACCGGACGGGCCTCCTTGCCGAGCCGGTGCTCCAGCTCGCGGGAGAGCTGGGTGGCGATGCCGGTGAACCGCTCGTGGCCGTAGATGTCCTTGGTGCCCTCCTCCCAGTGCATGGTGCCGGGCTCGGGCTTGGCGCCCTCGGCGCAGACCACGATGGCGAACTTCTTCTGCCGGTCGAAGCGCTCCCGCACGACGGCGGTGAGCTTCTCGATGTGGAACGGGCGCTCCGGGACGACGATCGCGTGCGCGCCGGCCGCCATGCCCGCGTTCAGCGCGATCCAGCCGGTGTGCCGGCCCATGACCTCGACGACCATGACGCGCTGGTGCGACTCGGCGGTGGTCTTCAGCCGGTCCAGCGCCTCGGTGGCGACGGATACGGCGGTGTCGAAGCCGAAGGTGACGTCGGTGCACGCGATGTCGTTGTCGATGGTCTTCGGCACGCCGACGATCGGCAGGCCCGCGTCGCTCATCAGCTTGGCGGCCTTCAGGGTGCCCTCGCCGCCGATCGGGATCACCGCGTCCAGGCCGAGGTCCGCGCAGTACTGCTTGGCGCGCTCGACGCCGTCGCGCAGGTGGCTGGGCTGGACCCGGGAGGAACCGAGGATCGTGCCGCCCTGGGCGAGGATGCCGCTCACCGAGTCGAGGGTCAGGGGACGGTGGTGCCCCTCCAGGAAACCGCGCCAGCCGTCCTCGAACCCGATGATCTCGTCGCCGTGGTCGACCACCCCCCGGTGGACCACGGAGCGGATCACCGCGTTCAGGCCGGGGCAGTCACCGCCGCTGGTCAGCACTCCAATACGCATTGCTTTGCAACTCCCGAGCAGAACCGAGGAACGGCCGGACTACAGGCTGGGACGACGGACCGTCACCGTAGCGGGCCGTTCCCGCGCCGGGTTGGCGCGGAGATGGCCGTCGGGTGAAGGACCGGCCGATTCGGACAGAACATCCGAAACCGGCCGTGGATGTCGAGCATACGGCCCCTGCGTCCGGCCGGGCAGGAGCCGACGCGGGAGCGGCGCCGTCGGCGCCCCCGCGTGGAAGTGCAGCCTGCTGCCGAGGAGGGTGTGCAGCCGGCAGCCCCTGGGAGGGGCAGCCCCATTGTCGTACGTTCCGGCCCGCCCGTGGGACGGGTGACCGCATCGCGGGCACCCGGGTCGGACGGGCCGGAACGTGCTACGCGGGGCGCGTCGTGGCCGCGATGCGCTCGGAGCGCAGCGCGTCGTACCAGGTGGTGTCGGCCGGCGGCAGGGCGTTCACGTCCAGCGCCAGCTTGATCAGCATGTCGGCGACGGCGGGGTTGCGCGCCATCACCGGACCGTGCAGGTAGGTGCCGAAGACGGTGTCCCGCCAGGCGCCCTCGGTGCCGTCGCCGGTGCCGTTGCCGCGGCCGGCGGTGACCCGGGCGAGCGGCTTGACGCCCTGGCCGAGGTGGGTCACGCCCTGGTGGTTCTCGAATCCGGTCAGCTGCGGCAGCCCGAGGTTGGGGTCCACGTCGGCCAGCACGTCGCCGACGCAGCGCTCGCCCTCGCCGCGGGCGGTCCACACGTCCAGCAGGCCCAGGCCCGGCTCGCGCTGGCCCAGGTCGTTGACGAACTCGTGGCCGAGGATCTGGTAGCCGGCGCAGACCGCGAAGATGATCGCGCCGTTCTCGGACGCCCGCACCAGGCCGCTGTCGTTGCGCAGCCGCTCGGCGGCCAGCCGCTGCGGGCGGTCCTCGCCGCCGCCGATCAGGTAGATGTCGCCGCTGGTGGGCACCGCCTGGTCGGAGCGGACGTCGATCCGGGTCACGTTCAGATGGCGCTGGCGGGCCCGGCGCTCCACGACCAGGGCGTTGCCCCGGTCGCCGTAGGTGCTGAGCAGGTCGGGGTAGACCCAGACCACGCGCAGGGTGCTCTCACTCATCCTCGAAGGCCTTCCATGACGTACGTGCGGTGGGCTGCTGGGGCGGCTGCTCGGTGGCGGCCGCCCGGGGGCGGTCCGGCATCAGCCGGCCACGACCTTCCGCAGCTGCTGGAAGGCGGTGTAGTTGGCGATCGCCTCGATCCGGCCGGGCGGGGCCATCCGGACGGCCTGCTCCAGCGAGTCCACGACGTGGAACTGCAGCCCGGCGACCTCCAGGCGCACCGCCAGGTCCAGCTTGCGCTGGCCCAGCACGAACACCGGGTGCCCGGCGAGCCGCTCGTAGTCGACGTCCCACAGCCAGGAGGTGTCGGTGCCGTCGGCGTCGAGCGCGTTGACCGAGAGCACCACCGGGGTGGGCGGGCCGTCGATCAGCGAGAAGGTCTCCAGCCAGCCGGCCGGGTTCTTGGCCAGCAGCAGTCGGATGTCCCGGCCCTGGTACTGGACGACGTCGTAGCGTCCTGCCACCGCGGTGACGGAGCGCATCCGCTCCAGCGCGACCTGCGGGGAGACGCCGAACACGGCGGCGACGGCGGCCGAGCTGGTGGCGTTGGCCAGGTTGGCCCGGCCGGGCAGCTGGAGCTGGATCGGCCAGGCGCCGCGCTGCGGGTCGATCACGTGGGTGCCCTGGAGGGCCCAGTGCGGGTTGGGGCGCCGGAATCCGCACTCCTGGCAGAACCAGTCGTCGCCGGGGCGCTGCATCACGCCGCCGCAGGCGGGGCAGGACCAGGCGTCCTCCTTCCAGGCCTGTCCGGCGGCCACCCAGACCACCTTCTTGCAGGAGGACGCGGCCCAGGTCACCAGCGGGTCGTCGGCGTTGGCGATCACCACGGCCTCGGTGTCCTGCAGGCCCTCGCGCCACTTCTCCGCCATCATGCGGGTCTCGGCGGCGCGGTCGAGCTGGTCGCGGGAGAGGTTGAGCAGGGCGATCGCCTTGGGGCGGGTGTCCCGGGCCACCATCGACAGGTACTTCTCGTCGACCTCGATGACACCGAAGCGGGCCTCCGAGCCGCCGGCCAGGGCGGAGGTGATGCCGGCCGGCATGTTGGCGCCCAGCGCGTTGGAGACCACCGGGCCGGCGGCGCGCAGCGCCTCGGCGATCAGGCGGGTGGTCGTGGTCTTGCCGTTGGTGGCGCTGACCAGCACCACGTCGAGGTTCTCGGCGAGGGTGGCGAGCAGATCGGGGTCGAGCCTCAGGGCGACCTTGCCGCCGATCACCGAGCCGCTGCCGCGCCCGGCCTTGCGGGAGACGGCCGCGGCCACCTTGCCGGCGGTCACGGCGATCTTCGCGCGCGCCGGCAGCGAGGCGTCGCGTGCGCCTGTGGGCTCCGATTCGGTGCCTGCCATGCTCAGTGGTTCCTCCTTGCTGCGGCACCACCCGGGGGCCGGACTGCGGGCCGTCGGGCGGCGGGGACGGGATCAGCCTACCGACTCCGCCGTCCGGCTCGGCGCCCCGGACCCCGCGCCGCCTGCTGCGACGCTCCCGGAGAGCCCGCCCGGCCGGTCCTGACACGGGGTCGGGACCGGCGGTGTACGGAGGGGCCGTTCGCCGTCGTGGACGCGCGGGCCGGGTGCGGCGGTTCCGCCCGGCGGCTCCGCGGGCCGGGAGGGGCGGGGTCCTTGGTGAGGGTGTGGTGAAGAAATGACCAGATGATTACCAGCCCCGCGCCGGTCCGCTCCAGTCCCGCACCCGGTCCCGCCGGCCGCGGCTACCGGCCCGGGCGGGTCTGCCAGGGCACCGGGAGCTCCTCGGCGGCCTCCGCCAGGTGCGCGGTGATGACCAGCGTCCCCTCCTCGACCTGGTAGTCCAGCGGCGCCGCCAGCCGGCGCATGGTGGCGATCAGCCCGTTGTTGGACGCCTGGGTGACCGCGTACACCGTCTCCACACCGGCCTCCAGCGCCAGCGCCGACATCCGCCGCATGAGGTCCAGACCCAGCCCGCGCCGCTGCCAGGCGTCCTCGACCAGCACCGCCACCTCCGCGCTGTCGTCGTCCCACATCAGGTGCCCGAGGGCGACGATCCGTCCGTCGGCCGCCTCGACCGCCAGGGTCTGGCCGTGCCGGGCGTCCAGCAGGTGGTCCAGGTAGCGGTCGGCGTCCCGGACCGGTCCGTGGTAGCGCTTGCGCAGCGTCTCGGGGGAGCAGCGGTGGTGCATCGCCAGCGCGGCCGCCTTGTCCGTCGCGTCCGCGCGCCGCACGGTCAGGTCGGCGCCGGCCGGCAGGCTCAGCCGGGCCCGGACGTCCGGCACCCGGGGGCCGAGCAGGGTGTCCAGCTCGACCAGCGCCTGGGCCCGGGCGAACTCGGTCGGGGTGAACGGCAGCTGCGGGCGGGTGAGCTCGACGAGGTCCCCGGAGGGCACCGGCAGCCGCATCACGTGGCCGTCCACCCCGGCGGTGCCGCGCGCGGCGGCGCCCGGGTACTGCCGGATGCTGCACTGCCCGAACAGCCGGCGCAGCGCGATCGGCAGCTCGGCGGCGTCCAGCGCGGTCCGGGTGGCCAGCGCCAGCACGTGGGTCGGCACGTCCACCAGGTCGTGGGCGTCGGCCGGGCCGGTCCAGATGTCGTGCCCGCCGGCCCCGGCCACCAGCGCGGCCAGGTCGGCCCGGGCGAGCGAGCGCGGCGCGCGGACGAAGAACTCGTCCACGGTGCCGGCCGGCAGCGGGTGGGACTGCATCGAGACGATGTTCACCTGCCGGGTCGCGAAGGCCGTGCACACCCGGGCCAGGCTGCCGGGGGAGTCCTGCACCGTGGTGCGGACCCGCCACAGCGCGGTCTCCTCGAAGTCGTGCAGCGGCCCCTTCAGCGGCTCGGGCGCTCCGGCTCCGGCCGCCGCTCCGGCCGGTGGTGCGGGGGCGTCCGGCGCGGGTGGCCCGTGCAGTTGGTGCCGGTGCGACCACCAGGTGTGGAACAGCGCCGTGGCGAGCAGCGCGGTGGCGGCCGCGGCGAGCACCACCGGCCCGTCCGGGCCGTGCACCACGAGCTTGGCCACCAGGTCGGCGGCGGTCACCGAGAGGAAGACGGCGGCGAGCTCCACCGCGTCGCGCCGCCAGCGGTGGGTCCGGCCGCCGCGGCGCTGGGCACGGGAGGGGTTCGGGGAGGGGGCGTTCTCGGGCTTCGGGTTCTCCAGGTGCTCCATGCCATCAATCTGCCGCGCCGGTGTTTCACGATCACGAATCTCCCGTGACCTGACGGTTAATGGTGCCGAGCGCGGGCAAGGGAGTCGGCCTCCCCGAGCCCGGCGGCCTTCACCTCGTCGAGCAGGATCCGCAGGTCCGCCTCGGTGGTGGCCGGGTTGAGCAGGCAGGCGCGGAGGATCTCGCGGCCGGCCAGCCGGGCGCCGGTGACGAAGGCGCGGCCGCGGCGCTGGACGGCGGCGGGCAGGTCGCGGTTGAGGGCGTCCAGGTCGGTCCCGCTGCGGCCGGGCGGGCGGAGGCGGAACGCGACGATGGAGGTCTGCACCTCGGCGAGGAGTTCCAACGCGGGGTCGGCGGTGATCAGTTCGCCGAGGCGGCGGGCGAGCGCGGTGGTGCGGGCGATGTCCCGGGCGAGGCCGTCGCGGCCCCGGTGGGCGATGGTGGCCCACACCTTGAGGGCGCGGAACGGGCGGGTCTGCTCGGTGCCGTACTCGGAGAACCAGCCGAGCTCCCCGGCCGCCTCGTCGCGCAGGTAGGAGGGGACGAGGCTGAAGGCGGCGCGCAGCTCGGCGGGGTCGCGGACCAGCGCGCAGCCGCAGTCGACCGGGACGCCGAGCCACTTGTGCGGGTCGAGGGCGAGCGAGTCGGCCCGGGCCAGCCCGGCGTAGCGGTGCGCGATCACCGGGTCGAGCACGCCGAACGCGCCGTAGGCGCCGTCCACGTGCAGCCAGAGGCGCTCCTCGGCGCAGAGGTCGGCGATCGGGTCGAAGGCGTCCACCGCGCCGGTGCCGACGGTGCCGGCCGAGGCGACCACCAGGAAGGGCAGCAGCCCGGCGGCCCGGTCGCGGGCGATCGCGGCGCGCAGTTCGGCGGGGTCGAGGCGCCCGTCCGGGCCGGTGGCCACGGCGCGCAGGTGCCGGCTGCCGAGGCCCAGCAGCTCGGCGGCCTTGCGGACGCAGGAGTGGGTCTCGCCGGTGACGTAGCCGACCAGCGGCGGCATACCGGCCAGGCCGTCCTCGCGGACGTCCCACCCGGCGGCGCGGGCGGCCCGGTCGCGGGCGGCGGCGAGGCAGACGATGGTCGCCATCGAGGTGCCGGAGGTGAGCAGGCCGCCGCCGGGCGGGTGCGGGAAGCCGACCAGCTCGGCGATCCAGCGGACCACGGCCCGCTCCAGGTGGACGTCGGCGTGGTCGCCGCCGGCCGAGCTGGGGTTCATCGCGGCGGCGGCCAGGGTGGCGAGCACGCCCGCCGGGGCCGGGGCGGAGTTCACCCAGCCGAAGAAGCGGGGGTGGCCGTTGCCCATCGGGTGGGGCAGGACGTCGCGGCCGACCGCGTCCAGCAGCTCGGCGAGCGGGCGGCCGGCCGTCGGCAGCGGGGCGTCCAGCAGGGTGCGGCGGGCGGCGTCGTCCATCGGCTGCCAGACCGGGCGGGCGGCCAGCCCGGCGAGGTGGTCGGCGGCCAGGTCGGCGGCGGCGTGCGCGGCGGCGCGGAAGTCGTCGCCGGCGGGGAGGCCGTCGCCGGCGGGGAAGGCGTCGGAGGTCATGTGCGGCTCCGGGGGGGTGCGGGCCTGGCGGCGCGGCGTCCTCGGCGCACCAGAGTTCCCGTGATCCTACGGAAGCGGGCCCGCGCCGTGCGGCGCGGGCCCGGCAGCCGGGACGGGTGCGGTCAGTCCAGCGAGGCGGAGAGGCCGCTCGCCGAGCGGCAGTAGCCCTGCATCTCCTTGTCGGTGAACTTGGCGCAGAGCCGGCCGGACGCCCCCGCGTCCGTGTAGTTGACCGTGTAGTAGCTGACCAGGCCCTCCGCGCAGGCCTTGCGCTGCCAGCCGTCGGCGGCGGTCGCGCACTGCTGGGCGGCCCAGTCCTCGCGGTCCAGGTTGTACTTCATGGTGCGCGAGCCGACACCCCGGCTGCAGTCCACCGCCCCGCCGGAGGCCTTGCCGTTGAGGCACCACTTGAGGGCCTCGGCGTACACCTCGGGGTGGTTCGGGTAGTCGTGCGAGGAGAGGTAGAAGGTCGGCGCGTAGAAGTAGCAGGCGGACTGGAACAGCGCGGGCTGCTCCTTGCACGGGTAGAGCGGGTCCTGGGCGAGCTTGTCGGCGGGGAGGTTGGCCTTGGCCTTCTCGTCCTCCTCGTCCGGGCCGAAGAGCTGCATGAACAGGCCCTCGGAGCAGCGGATCCGGTTCTGGTCGGTGGTGAACCTGTTGCACAGCTCGCGCGCCTTGGCGACGTCCTGCTTGGCGACGAACATCGTGCCGTGGCCGACGCCGTGGATGCACGGGCCGCTGTTCTTGGGGGCGCAGAGCTTGACCAGGTCGGTCTCGGGCTGCGCGGAGGCGTTGAGCATCTCCTCGACGGCGCCGTGCAGGTAGCCGGCCGCGCAGGTCTCGTGCGGGTAGGAGATGACCTTCTGGAAATCGGCGTTGAACCGCTTGACCGCCGCGTGCCCGAGCTCGTGGGCGATCGGGTGGCAGAACCGGACGGTGTACGGCAGCTGCTTGGTGATCTTGTCGAGGTCGGCCAGGGCGATGCCCGGGTCACTGGCGTCCATCTCGGCCATCAGCTTGTTGCGCAGCGTCGAGCGGGTCCACACCGCCGGGTCCCCGGTGGCGGTGGCGCCGGCGGCCGGGACCGCGGCGGGTGCGCCGCCGGCCCCGGGGGCGGTCGCCGGCGCCACCGCGGCGGTGACCGGCTCGGGCGTCCAGTCGGTGACGGCCACCGACCCCAGGCCGAGCACCCCGAGCAGCAGGGCGGTGAGGATCGCGAAGGCTCGCGGTTGCATGACGGAGATCCCCCGGCGGATCGAGACGGACGGGACTCTCTCCATCCTGACGGCACGGGCTGCGGATTCCGTGTTTTCGACCGCCATTCGGGAGGTGTCGGCGACGCTATCGCACCTCCCGCCCGGTCGACGAAGCGGGTTGGCGGCTGGTCACGGACGGTGCGGCGGGGCCGGGCGGGGGGCGGCCCCGCCGGGGCGGGGGAGCGCCGCGGGAGCGCCCGGTCCGCGCCGCCGCACCGCCGGGTCTTTGCGCCGCGGTCAGCCGGTGGTCGCCCACTCTTCGCGCAGCCGCCCGAACGCCTCGTGGAAGCCGGGGAAGGTCTTCCGCACGCAGCCGGGGTCGTCGAAGGTGATCCCGGGGGTGCGCAGCGCGGTGACGGAGAACGACATCACCATCCGGTGGTCGCCGTGCGAGGCGAGTTCGGTGCCGCGCGGGGCGCCCGGCCGGATCTCGATCCAGTCGTGGCCGGTGGCGACGTCGACACCGAGCCGGCGGAGGTTGCCCGCGCAGGCGTCCAGCCGGTCGCACTCCTTGATCCGGGTGTTGGCGACGTTCTCGATCCGCACCGGCCCGTCCGCGAACGGGGCGATCGCGGCGAGCGTGGGCATGGTGTCGGAGATGTCGCGCATGTCGACGGTCAGGCCCGCCAGCCGCCCGTCCCGGGGGCCCTCGACGGTGACCCGGTCGGTGCCGATCTCCACCCGCGCGCCCATCCGGGCCAGTACGTCGGCGAACCGCAGGTCCCCCTGGAGCGCGTCCTCGCCGAGCCCGGGGACGGTCAGCTCCCGGCCGGTGAGCGCGGCGGCCGCCAGGAAGTAGCTCGCCGTCGAGGCGTCCGGCTCGACCGGGTAGGCGGTGGCGCGGTAGCCGCCGGGCGCGACCTCGTAGACCCGGCCGGTGCGGGTCACGGTGGCGCCGAAGGCCCGCATCATGGCGACGGTGATCTCCACGTACGGCGCCGAGACCAGGTCGGTGACGGTGATCCGCAGGCCCTGCTCGGTGAGCGGGCCGAGCAGCAGCAGTGCGGTGAGGTACTGCGAGGACAGGCTCGCGTCCAGGCTCAGCTCCCCGCCGCGGACCCCGTCGGCGGTGATCCGCAGCGGGTGGTGGCCCTCGGCCTCCTCGTGCCGCAGGTCGACGCCGAGGGCGCGCAGTGCCCCGGTCAGCGGGCCGAGCGGGCGCCGGCGCATCTGGGCGGAGGCGTCGAAGCGGAAGGTGCCGCGGCCGGCCGCGGCGAGCACGGGCAGGAAGCGGGCGGTGGTCGCGCCGTCGCGGCAGTAGACCTCGGCGTCGCGGGCCGGGCCCTGCGGGCGGCCCTCGACCGTCCACCGGTCCGCGTCCTGGGTGAGCGTGTAGCCGAGCGCGCGCAGGCCCTCGGCGAAGCCCTCGGTGTCGTCGGAGCGCAGCGGCCGCAGCAGGGTGGTGGTGCCGTCGGCGGCGGCGGCGAGGAACAGCGCCCGCGCGGTCACCGACTTGGAGCCGGGAATCTCGACGGTCGTCATGGGGCCTCCGTGGTGAGTGGGCCGGGTGGGAGGGCGGGGACGTCCCGGCCATCCTGCCGGAGGCGGCGCGGGGGCCGGGGAGCCGTCCGGCTGCTGGACGGCTCCACGGACTGCTGCCCGGACCGCCGCCGGGACGGCCCGGGACCCGGGGCCGGCGCGCGGCACGTCCGGGCACCGGGCGGCGGTCCGTCCGGGCCGCGGCGGGCAGGCGTCCGGGCAGGTCGGAGGCCCGGGCGGCTGTGGCACGATGCCAGGGATCGGCCGCGACGGCCGCCGCCCCGCCCGGCCGCCGGCCGGGCCCGCCCGAGAAGAGGCCCCCGTGCCCGAGAGCAGCACCCGAGCGGCCGCCGAGGCCGCCGACACCGACCGGCTCGGCTTCCGCACCGCGACCACCGCCGACGTGCCCGCCCTGCTCGCCCTGGTCGAGTCCGCCTACCGGGGCGACGCCAGCCGGGTCGGCTGGACCACCGAGGCCCACCTGCTGGAGGGCCAGCGCACCGACACCGAGGGCGTCACCGCGGCCGTCACCCACCCCGACGGCGTGGTGCTGGTCGCCGAGCTGGACGGCGAGCTGCTCGCCTGCTGCCAGCTGGAACGCCGGGGCGAGCAGGCCTACTTCGGCATGTTCTCGGTGCGCCCCGGCCGCCAGGGCGGCGGCCTCGGCCGGGCCGTGCTCGCGCGGGCCGAGCGGTACGCGGCCGAGGAGTGGGGCGCGGTGGAGATGGAGATGACCGTGATCGAGCAGCGCGCCGAGCTGATCGCCTGGTACGAGCGCCGCGGCTTCCGCCGTACCGGCGACTACGCGCCGTTCCCCTACGGCGACGAGCGCTTCGGCATCCCGCTGCGCCCCGACCTCCGGTTCGAGAAGCTGACCAAGGCGATTACCGTCCGGTAGTGGTGACACGGCGTCAGATAGTGCACGAAACTGACGCCCTGTCAACTCCCTGACCTGGGGCGATGCGTGATCATCGGGTCCGATGGCCGTTTGGTCCAGACCACCATGAGAGGGTGACCAGAGAAAGGCCACGTTCCGACCCAGTTCAGGGGGGCCATTCCCGCATGCCCGTACTCCACGGCACCGCCATGTCCGCACCCGACCGGGAGCCCCGCCGAATACCCGGCGGCCGGCCCGGCGGCGCGCACTCCCGACTGCCGAGCCCGCCCGACGACCAGGAGCTCTACTGGTACTTCGGCCCGCAGCGCCGGTGGGTGCTGCTCTGCGCCACCCTCTCCTACGCCGGAGCCACCGCGACGCTCGGCCTCTTCGCGCTCAGCCGTCCGCTGCTCTGGCCCTTCCTCGCACTGACCGTGCTCAACGCCGTCACCTGGCTGCTCTCGGTGGCCGACGGCCAGCGCTCGCGCCGCTTCACCCGTGACTCGCACGACCTGCTGGTCCGGGCCTGGCGCCCCGCCCGCCACCCGGGCGTCGACCTCCTGCTGCCCACCGCCGGCGAGCCGCTCGACGTCCTGGACAACGCCTACCGGCACACCGCCGCCGTCCGCTGGCCCGGCGAGCTCACCGTGCTCGTCCTCGACGACGCCGCCCGCCCCGAGGTGCGCGAACTCGCCGAGTCCTACGGCTTCGAGTACCGCAGCCGCCCCGACCGGGGCCGCTTCAAGAAGGCCGGCAACCTCAACCACGGCCTGATCGAGGGCAACGGCGACATCATCGCCGTCCTCGACGCCGACTTCTGCCCGCGCCCGGACTTCCTGCAGCACCTCGTGCCGTACCTCGACGACCCGAACGTCGGCATCGTGCAGAGTCCGCAGTGCTTCGACACCGACCCCGGGATGTCCTGGCTCGAACGCGCCGCGGGCGCCACCCAGGAGATCTTCTACCGCTGGATCCAGCCCTCCCGCGACGCCCAGGACGGCACCGTCTGCTGCGGCACCAACGCGCTCTACCGGCGCGCCGCCCTCGAACGCGTCGGCGGCTTCGCCGAGATCGACCACAGCGAGGACCTCTACACCGGCCTCTCGCTCGCCCGCGCCGGGTGGACCACCCGGTACGTGCCCGCCCTGCTCGCCAAGGGCATGTCGCCCACCGGCCTGCCCGCCTTCATCAGCCAGCAGTACCGCTGGTGCCTCGGCTCGCTCGCCCTGGTCGGAGACCCCGGCTTCCGGCGCGGCCCGCTCTCCCGCTCGGCCCGGCTCTGCTTCTGGAACGGCATCCTCGGCTACCTCACCAGCGCGGTGAACGTCTTCGCCGTCCCGCTGCCGGCGCTGATCATGCTGTTCTTCCGCCCCGACGAGATCGCCCCCTGGCAGGTGCTGCCCTTCCTGCCGCCCATCTGGGTCGCGCTCGTGCTGCTCCCCGCGATGTCCCGCACCCACTGGCGCTTCGAGGTCACCCGGGTCCAACTCCTGGGCGGGCTCTGCCACGTGGTCGCCATCGCGCACGCGCTGCGCCGGCGCAGCGCCGACTGGGTGCCCACCGGCGCCGTCTCCGGCGGCAGCACCCTGGCCCGCACCGTCGCCAGGATCGGCGTCGGCTGGCTCGGCCTGGTCGTCGTCGCGGGTGCGGTCGGCCTCGCCCGCGCCGTCTCCCTGTACGGCTGGCAGCCCTTCTGGGCGCTCGCCGGACTGCTCGCGCTCACCACCTACACCGTGGTGCCGCTGATCCGCGCCCTGTGGCCGCTGCTGCGGGGCGGCGACGGCGCCGCCGTCGCGGACCTCGCCCGACCCGGGCGGCGTACCGGCGACGCTCCCGCCGACCTGCGGTTCGGGCGCGCCGAGGCCGTCGCCGTCACCGCCGTGCTGCTGCTCTGCGGCCTGCTGGCGTCCGGCTGGGCCGACCCGCTGATGTTCTGACGATCCGTCACTCGCGGTACCCGCACAGCTCTTTCCTTCCCTTCCTTGCGCGTCGCCCCACCGGCGCGGACAGCCGGCCGGCCGCCCCATCGGCCCGCCGGCCCCGACCACCGCTGCCAGCCCTGCAAGGAGCTCCGCCGTGTCCACGGCCGTACCACCCGGCGCCGATCCCTCGCGCGCCATCGTTCCGACCGACGTCCTCTCCTCCTCGCCGCCCTCGGCCGCCCCGCCGGCGGTCGCCCGGCCCGAGCACGCCTCCGCCCCTGTTCGGCGGACCACCGAACGGACCGCCGAACCGAGCGCCGAACGGACGGCCGAGCCGGCCGCCGAACCGCGGAGCCGGACCGGGTTCCGCCGCGACATCGAGGGCCTGCGCGGCGTCGCCGTCCTCTCCGTGCTCGCCTTCCACGCGGCCGTCCCCGCCTTCACCGGCGGCTACGTCGGCGTCGACGTCTTCTTCGTCGTCTCCGGCTTCCTGATCACCGGCCTCCTGCTCGCCCGTCCGATCGGCCTGTGGGACTTCGCCGCCCGCCGGGCCCGCCGCATCCTGCCCGCGGCCGCCGTCGTCCTGGTCGCCACCGCGCTCGCCGGCGGCGCCCTGCTCGACCCGCTGCGCGGCACCGACCTCGCCCGGGACCTCATCGCCGCCGCCGGACAGGTCGCCAACTGGCGGTTCGTCGGCCAGCAGACCGACTACCTGGCCGCCGAACGCGACCCCAGCCCGCTCCAGCACTTCTGGTCCCTCGGCGTGGAGAACCAGTTCTACCTGCTCTGGGGCGTCCTCCTGATCGGCCTCGCCCGCCTGCGGGCCGGCCGCCGCCGCACCGCCGCGATCACGGCCTCGACCCTCGCCGTCGGCGCGGTCTCGCTGCTGCTCTGCATCCGCTGGACGGCCGGCTCCGCGCCGCTCGGCTACTTCTCCACCGCGAGCCGCCTGTGGGAGTTCGCCGCCGGCGGGTGCGTCGCCCTCGCCGCCCCCGCGCTGACCGCCCGGCTGGCCAGGGGTGGCCGGGCAGCCCGCCTCGGCGGCCCGGTGCTGCGCGTCCTCGGCTGGGCGGGCGCGGCCGCGCTCGTGGTCGCCGTCCTGCGGTACGACCGCAACACGCCGTTCCCCGGCGCGGCCGCCCTGCTGCCCGTGCTCGGCACCGCCGCCCTCCTGCTGGCCGGCCCGGCCCACCGCCCGCTGGGCGCCGGCGACGCCGGCCGGCTGCTCGCCACCCGCCCGCTGCGCGCGGCCGGACACCTCTCCTACGCCTGGTACCTCTGGCACTGGCCGGTGCTGACCATTGCCCAGGCCCGCTGGGGCGCGCTGCCCTGGACCACCCTGGTCGCGCTCACGGCCGCGAGCGCCGTGCCGGCCTGGCTCACCATGCGCCTGGTCGAGCAGCCGCTGCGGTACGGCAGCAGCCCGGCCCCGCGCCGCGGCCTCGCCGTCGGTGCCAGCGCCCTGGTCATCCCGTTGATCGCCGGACTCACCCTCGGCGGCGGCACGGTCCGCGCGCTCGGCGATCCCGACAGCGCCACCGTCGCCCCGGCGGGCGCCGTCGACGGCCCCGCCCTGTTCGGCCCTGGCACCCGGGTGCTCGCGCTCACCCCCTCGCTCGCCCGGGCCCGGGAGGACTTCCCGCCTGGCAAGGGCTGCGAGATCCCGCTCGGCGCCGACACCAGCCCGCGCTGCCTGTTCGGCACCGAGTCCAGCCCCGACCGGATCGTCCTGATCGGCGACTCGCACGCCGGCCAGTGGATCTCCGCCGCCCTCGCGCTGGCCGACCAGCGGCAGTGGGCGCTGGAGGTGCTGGTCAAGCCCGGCTGCCCGCTGGCCACCCTGACGGTGCGCAACAGCGTGCTCGGCCGCACCTTCGAGGAGTGCGACCGCTGGCGGGAGAACACCCTCACCCGGCTGGCCTCCGGTCCCAGGCCGCGGCTGGTCCTGATGGCCGGCCTCAACCGGTACGGCGGCCAGGACGAGCGCACCGAGGGCTGGACCCGCACCCTGGACCGGCTCTCCGCGCTCGGCGCGCCGCTCGCCTACCTGGGCGACACGCCGATGCCCGGCAAGGACATCCCGACCTGCCTGGCCGGCTCCGACGGGCGCTCGGACGCCTGCTTCTTCCCGCGCGACACCGCCTTCGAGCGCGACCCGCTGATCGACGGCGGCCTCGCCGACCGGTACGGCGTGCGGGTCCTGGACGTCGGCCCGCTGCTCTGCCCCGGCGGCGGCCCGTCCTGCCCGGCCGTTCTGGAGGGCGTCATCCTCTACCGCGACACCGGCCACATCACCGACACCCTGGCCCGGGTGCTCGCCCCGCGCCTCGACCACGCCCTGCTGGGGCCGGGCGCGGGGCCGGGTGTGGGGCCGGGGTCGGCGCCGCGCTGAGCCGCCGTCCCGAGCCGCCGTCCCGAGCCGCCGTCCCGAGCCGCCGTCCCGAGCCGCCGCGCCGCCGACCCGCGGCGCACCCCCGGCGCACCCCCGGCG